>JACMRH010000538.1 GCA_014376535.1 Cytophagales bacterium
ATCCCATTGGGAACAATGTTTAACCATTTGTGCAACATTCATTTTCCCAATGTGCCTTGCTATTTTCATTTAGTGAATTAATCCTGGTTATTAATTCATCTCTGGTTGCATTGTCGAATATAGATTTCATTGTTATTAAAATAGAAATATCATATAATTTCAACGAGAGGAGGCTTTGAGTAACAAATCGCAAGTACACATTCTTCTATAAAACATATATATATTTTCTTATATGTTGTTGTTATCTTTTATACTCAACTTATGCCTGCCTTATTTTTATCAAAATTGAGCAACCAATGATTGCCATATTTATCAGTAAGATCTCCAAATAATGCTCCCCAAAAAGTGTTTTCTAATGCGTGGTCTTTACTTCCACCATCTGATAATTTTACATAGTAATCTTTAATTTCTTTTTCACTGCTGCAGTGAAGTGAAAGAGAAACTGTATTTCCTTTCTGAAGGCCCTTTTTCGGTACCATGTCAGAACCCATTAAAATTAAATCCCCTTTAGTTAATGAAGCATGTAAGATGCAGTCTTTCATTTCTTTAGGCATATTATCTGACAAAGGTGATTCTCCAACTGTTTGAAAAACCATTTCTCCGCCAAGACATTCTTTGTAAAAGTTCATGGCTTCCCTGCAATTACCATTGAATGTGAGATAGGAATGTATCTTCGTCATCTAATAATTAATTTGATTCAGTATATTTTTTGAAATTATTCAGGATCATTTGCCATCCTGTTTGTTGTATTTCAAATGAGTATTCATTTTCAGCTTCAAAGATTTCGATTATTTTGGTTGAATTTTCTTCATTTGAAAAAGCCAGGTTTACATTTCGTCCATCATCAAGAGTATAAGAAATTGCTTCGTTTTTTTGGATTGAATTGTAAGTACCGGAGAAATCAAATCCAAAGCTATTGTCTTTAGCCTCCATTCTATAGGAGAACTTTCCACCTGGTTTAAGATCATTAAAATCATGGGTCGTGTGCCAGTCATCATTCGCTGCGTTCCACTTGGTAACATGCTCTGGTAAATTAAAGTATTTCCAAACTATATCTATTGGAGCCAATATGGTTGTTTCAATAGTGATGTCAATCGGATTTTCAGCCAGCTCTTTTGCAATTGACATAGCCTTTGGAAATAAGGTGGAGAAGTATTTTTCCATCTCTTCAGTAGCATCCAAAGTACATTTCAGCAAAACACCGTCATTATTTTCTTTTAATGAATATGTTTCCATAGATCCACTCCAGGAATCTGGACCTTCAACAACGGGCAGTTCAATAAAATTTTGGATTTCACCTATATGTTTGAAAGCCATGTATTCATTAGGTCTACATTCATCTATAACACTAAACAAACCTCCGCCATCAGGTGAAAGAAATTGAACTTTGCTTCCTTGTTTCCAATCAGAAACAGCATATGATCCTTCTGTAAAAGCACTTGTCCATTTTCCATATGTTAACTTGTCCCACAAAACCAGCCATAATTTTTGAGGCGTAGCTTTGATTTGAATTTCAAAATATAATTTTTTCATAAAGTGATAGTATATGAATCTGGTAATGATACAAAGTTGCGAAACAATTTGAAAATTTTAAAGTGTAAATCTGACGCAATAAGGGTGTTTTGCGACATCATATTATCACTATATTTGGATCTTTCCAATAAATTTTGACATGAAACACGTCAGCATTCTTGTTCCGGAATCGTCTGTAATGCAAGCAATTGCGGATCCTCAGTATTTATTTTCGGCAGTAAACCAGTTCCTGATCGCAAACGGTAAGGGTCCCTTATTCAATGTTCAATTGGTTGGAGCAAATAAAGAGGTTAAATTAAATAATGGAGCATTTTCTGTTCACACTGATATACAGTTAAAAAACATAAAGAAAACTGATTTGGTAGTTATACCGGCTCTTTTTGGTGACATGCAAACCGCTATTGATAAAAATAAAGCGATGTTGCCCTGGATTACTGAACAATATAATAATGGAGCTGAAGTAGCCTCACTTTGTGTCGGGGCTTTTTTGTTAGCTTCAACTGGCTTGCTGAATGGTAAAAAATGCTCTACGCACTGGGGATTTCAGAACGAGTTCAGGAAAATGTTTCCTCAAGTAGAAGTGGTTGATGGTAGTATCATTACTGAAGAACACCACCTTTATTCAAGTGGTGGAGCTAATTCATATTGGAACTTGCTTTTACATTTGGTAGAAAAATATACTGACAGGCAAACGGCCATCCTCGCATCTAAATATTTTGCGATTGATATTGACAGAGAAAGTCAGACTGCATTTGCAATGTTTCGCGGACAAAAAAACCACCCAGATGAGGCAGTTAAAAAAGCCCAGGAATTCATAGAACATAATTTTCAGGAGAGGTTTTTGGTAGATGAACTTGCTGATAAAGTGGCTGTTGGCAGAAGAAGCTTTGAAAGAAGATTTAAGCACGCAACCAATAACACTGTTTTGGAATACATTCAGCGGATAAAAGTAGAAGCGGCAAAAAGGAGTTTTGAAAGCAGCCGTAAAAACATAAACGAGGTAATGTTCGATGTTGGCTACACAGATACAAAAGCATTCAGGGCCATATTTAAGAAAATTTCCGGCCTTACCCCTGTGGAGTACAGAAATAAATATAACAAGCAGAATCTGAGTTAAGCCTTCAAACATACATATCAATTTAATTTGTTTTTAACCGATTACTAATCCTCTCTTAATTTCCACAGGCCGAGTGTGTTGTACCTTTGATTCATCAAAACGGAGTATTAATATTAAAACCGTAAGTTTTTATGAAAACAATGAAAAGTGTGATCGGTATTTTTGCTTGTATGTTGATGATGAGCTTTGTTTCTTATGCAAAACCTCATCACCCAAGAAATAAAAATAAACATGTTAGGGGAACAGAACATATCCATCGTCACCATTCGCCTAATGCGATGAGTAATTGGGGATATTCAAATATTTAAGATTTTCTCTCAAAGACTTCCTGAAAAGGAGGTCTCTGAGATTATTTCCAAACAAGAATCAACATGCCGATTAGGATAAAAGCGGCACCTGTCAGTAATTTGCCTGTCATTGGTTCTTTTAAAATTAAAAACGAAAGCAATATTGTAATGA
>JACMRH010000539.1 GCA_014376535.1 Cytophagales bacterium
GTTGACCATAATATTAAAAGAAGCCCAAAACATTTCAATTTGCTGAACATAATGCGGATACGTTTTTCCAATAGACCGCAAAAATAACTATTACCTGATCCTAACATGGAAGCCTGATGTTAAGGATAGGTTATCAAATTAAGAACAATGTTTCTTAATTGTTAAGTATTGATATGTAATGGGAAGCGTGTGTTATCTCAATATTACTGAGCAGTTAACAAAAATAAGGGTGCAATAAAAATTATTGCACCCTTAATCATAATAAGAAAATATTGGTTTTATAACATCTCTCTAACATCAGTCACTTTACCTGTTACTGCTGCTGCAGCCGCCATCAAAGGACTTGCTAAAAATGTACGTGCTCCTGGCCCTTGTCTGCCTTCAAAATTTCTGTTTGATGTAGAAATGCAATACTTACCTGCAGGTACTTTGTCTTCGTTCATTCCCAAACAAGCTGAACAACCAGGTTCTCTTAAATCGAACCCCGCAACTTTGAATACTTTATCTAATCCTTCTTCAATAGCTTGCTTTTCAACTTGTTTAGACCCTGGAATTATCCAAACTTCAACATTCTCAGCTTTCTTTTTTCCATGAACAAACTTTGCAACCTGACGGAGGTCTTCAATTCGGGCATTGGTGCAACTTCCTATAAAAACATAATCTATTTTTTGACCAATCATTTTCTGGCCCTCAGCTAAGCCCATGTATTCCAGCGATTTTTTGAAAGATGGTACTTCACTGCTGTCAAGTAAGTCCGTAGCTACAGGTAGTCTCTGCGTAATTTTTATACCCATTCCCGGATTCGTTCCATATGTGATCATAGGTTCAATATCGGCAGCATCATAATGCAATACTTTGTCAAATTGGGCATCAGAATCAGAGTACAAAGTTTTCCAATACTCAACCGCTTTATCCCAATATTTTCCTTCCGGAGCATGTTCTCTCCCATTTATATAGTCAAAGGTTACCTGGTCAGGGGCAATCATTCCGCAACGTCCACCCATTTCAATGCTCATGTTACAAATGGTCATCCTGGCTTCCATAGAAAGTGCCCTGATGGCTGAACCTGCAAACTCCACTGCATAACCATTTGCGCCAGCAGCGGAAATATTGCTAATTATATAGAGTATAATGTCTTTTGATGAAACACCTTTTCCAAGTTCCCCATCTATTGTGATCAACATCCTTTTAGGACGGTATTGCAAAATGCACTGGGTGGCCATCACCATTTCTACCTCACTCGTTCCAATTCCAAATGCAATAGCACCAAAAGCTCCATGTGTAGAAGTATGACTGTCCCCGCACACTATTGTCATGCCTGGTAATGTAACTCCCAATTCCGGTCCGATAATATGTACTATTCCCTGATTAGGATGTCCAAGTCCAAATAAGGTAACTCCAAATTCATTACAATTGGTAGTCAGCATTTCTACCTGTTTGCGGGAAAGAGCTTCTTTTATAGGTAGGTGCTGGTTTTTTGTTGGAACATTATGGTCTGCAGTTGCCAGAGTTTTGTGAACCCTGAAAAGTGGCAGATTTCTTTTTCTCAATCCGTCAAAAGCCTGAGGGCTTGTAACTTCATGGATATACTGCATATTAATGTACATTATTTCAGGATATCCTGGCTGAGAATAAACAATATGGGCATCCCAGACTTTATCAAACAATGTTTTACCTGAACTCATTGGTGCATTTAAAGAAATGTAAAAGTAAGAAAATTGCTTAAAACATTTCTGGTTAAAAATTTTAGCCAATAGCTTTTGCACCTAATTTCTCTGGACTAAATACCAAGTACTAAATACTAAGAACTACCTTTGCACAAATGGAAACTTTAAAAAATGATCTCCTTTTACGGGCTGCAAAAGGTGAAAAAACTGAACGCACACCTGTATGGGTAATGAGACAAGCTGGAAGAATTTTGCCAGAATACCGGGCAGTACGTGAAAAAGCCAAAAATTTTGTAGAATTCGTCAAAAACCCTGAATTAGCCGCTGAAGTTACAATTCAGCCTGTGGATATACTTGGTGTAGATGCCGCTATTATATTTTCAGACATTCTGGTGATACCTGAAGCAATGGGTTTGCCTTATGAAATGCTTGAAAAACGTGGTCCTCTTTTTCCTAAAACGGTTCACACAATATCTGATCTCTCATCATTACATGTAAGTAATTCGCCTGACTATCAGTATGTATTAGATGCAATAAAGCTGGCAAAAAGAGACTTGAATAACCGTGTCCCTTTAATTGGTTTTGCGGGTGCACCATGGACAATCTTTGCCTACATGACAGAAGGCTCAGGATCTAAAACATTTTCTATAGCCCGATCTTTGCTTTATAATTCTCCTGAATTTTCGCACCAGCTTTTACAATTAATAACTGATTCTACCATCAATTATTTGAAAGATCAGGTAATGGCAGGCGTTAATATTGTACAAATTTTCGACTCCTGGGCGGGAATTCTTTCACCTGCACATTACAAAGAATTTGCTATTCCTTATATAAAGCAAATTTGTGAGGCAATAACAACAGTGCCGGTAATTGTATTTCCTAAAGGAGCCTTTTTTGCTTTGAATGAATTTAAAGACTTTCCTTGTCAGGTAGTAGGGTTAGATTGGAATATGGACCCGGTTTGGAGCCGTAATCAGTTAGGTCCTGCAAAGGTTTTGCAAGGTAATCTTGATCCAGCCTTACTTTATTCATCTTTTGACAATATAAAATCAGAAACTAAAAAGATGCTTAATTTATTTGGCAATACCAATCACATTGCCAATTTAGGACATGGAGTTTATCCTGATATCCAAGCAGATAAAGTCAAATGCTTTATTGATACTATCAAAGAACATCAAAGAGTTACTATGTAGTTTTTTAAGTTGTGCGTTATGAGTTGTGTGTTGCGTGTAGAGCATAAAAGTTGCCAGATTTCACCTTTCTGCAGCAGTCTTAATACTAAGTACTCAATACTTGATACTAAAGGGGAAAGTAGTATTTCTTTTGCCATCGCTCCTGAAGAAATTTTTAACGTCATTTTTTCAAAGGCCAGGGAAATGCTATCTAGTTTAGAAATTTATGAAAAAATCTTATTTCAGCGCCTGACCTGCGATAGGGATCGCAATGAAAATCCTTTTCGCTTCCTGCATTTTCACAATTCAGGAACTTTATGCGAAAAGATTGTATTGGAGAGCCCGGGCCATAGGCATCGCCCATTACTTTAATACTATATTTATTTTGTTTTTAAGAACTTCTAATATCATAAAGTTTAACTTAGCGACATTGAATTGTATTAATTGAATAAATGATTTTTACTTGGTAACAAATACTAATTTTATCCGTTCTTTGCATTATAATAAGGTTTAAATCAATTTTTAGGTTATTCGGTAGAAAGTGGGCAAAATACGTAAGTTTATACGGTCAGTTAATCCTGTTGATACTATTCACAGGTTAAAAAAGCTCTACATGCTCAAGCTGGAAAGTTTGCTGAATCTTAAAGACAACGAAAAAATAAAAGAAAGCCGCTACATCAGTCGTGACCTAAGCTGGCTAAAATTTAATCACAGGGTTTTTGACCAATCAAGAATTGAAAGGCGCACCATTTTCGAAAGACTGAAATTTGCTGCCATTGCCTATACCAATTTTGATGAATTTTTTATGATCCGGATTGGTAGCTTATACAACTACCTGGATTTTGGAAAGGATCGAACAGATTATAGCGGATTAAAGGCTATTCCATTTAAAAGGAAGCTCTTTTCTGATATACAGTTTTTTTTAAACGAATATTACGAATACTTTAATACCAGCTTAGTTCCACTGTTTGAACCAAATGGATTTAAACTGGTTACGACTGACGACCTCCAAAGTCAGGAACTGGAAGGAGCCTCAAATTACTTCCACGAAACAATTTATCCTATGCTTACCCCCGTGGCATCGGATTCAAGCAGTGCTCTGCCATTACTTTTAAATAAAACCTTAATATTTGGAGTTGTTGTAGGGTCTGAAGGTAGAAAAAAGATAAATTTTGTTCAGGTTCCTTCAAATCTCCCAAGATTTTACTGTATCGAAAGGTTCGGTATACAACAATTACTTCCAATTGAAGAAATTGTAAGATGGAAAATGGGCGATATTTTCCGCAATGTCAATATCATGTCATCAACCTTGTTTAGAATAATCCGAAATGGAGATTTCGAAGAAGTGGATGTAGACGATGTTGATAAAAATTTCATTGAGGAAATCAGGAAAAAAATTAAAAAACGTCAATCAGGCAGGGTAGTAAGGCTTGATGTGGAAGGACATTATTCTGATTATTTACTTACCCGTTTAAAGAAAAGCATGCACATTGAAAACGACAATGTTTTCATATGCAATAATCTTTTGGATATGAGTTGCCTGTTTCAGATTGTAGGCAATCCTAAATTCGCTGATAAAATTCCAACCCCACCAGCACCAGTGATGCCTGTAAGCTATCAGCATCACGATAAAGAGACTGTATTCGAAACTTTAAAAAAACAAGATATACTTCTTCATCATCCATATAATAGCATGGATATTATGTTGGATGTACTTGACAAGGCAGCTGAAGATAAGGATGTGCTGGCAATTAAAATCACTATTTACAGGCTTGCCAAAAAATCAAGAATAGTTGATGCACTTGAAAAAGCTGCTTTAAGCGGAAAACATGTTTCGGTTTTGTTTGAGGTAAAAGCCAGGTTCGATGAAGAAAGAAACCTGGAAAATGCACAGCGTTTACAAAAAGCAGGTGCGTTTGTTATTTATGGTGTGGGGACTCTTAAAACCCATTGCAAATTATTAATGATTGTAAGAAAAGAGGGCACAAAGACGATGCGTTATGTCCATCTTTCTTCAGGGAATTATAATGAAGACACCTCGAAACTCTATTCAGATATAAGTTTATTGACGACTAACGATAAACTGGCAAACGATGTAAATGAGCTTTTCAATGTAATCACTGGTAATTCAAGACCTTATGAATATTCACTGATTACTACTGCCCCTCTTTTGATGAAAAGCAAATTGCTTTCTTTAATCAATGAGGAGATTAAGAATGCTAAGAAAGGATTGCCAGCACGCATTGTTATTAAAGTAAACTCACTTCAGGACAAAGATTTTATTGATGAGCTATACAAAGCTTCACAAGCAGGTGTAATAATCACTTTGATAGTTAGAGGTATTTGCTGCCTGCGCCCTGGAAGAGAGGGCTTGAGTGATAATATCTCTGTTATTTCTATTGTAGGAGATTTTCTGGAGCATACCCGAATTTACTATTTTCATAATAATGGAGATCCAATAGTTTACAGTGGAAGTGCAGATGTGATGGTCAGAAGTTTTGAAAGAAGGATTGAATGTCTTTTTATGATTGTCGACCCGGCATTAAGGCAAGAGGTGATAAACATCCTGGCCCTTAACATCAAGGACAATATGAATAGCTATTTTGTATTGGAGGATGGAAACTATGTGAAAGAAACTTTAAATGGAGACAGGCCTTTTAATATTCACGAGCAGTTTTTCCATGTAAACTCAGAACAAATAAACACAGCTTCTGCGATGATCTCGCATTAATTTACTTAAGGAAACTTTCTGCAATTGTCAAGTCTTCCTGAGTGGTTATTTTTATATTTTTAAAATCCCCGTTTACTAAAGAAACTTGATAACCAGCCAGTTCAAAAATTGTCGCATCATCTGTGCTGGATCCATTGCCACAAATTTCGAATGCTTTTTTAATAAGTTCTACCTGAAATGTTTGGGGGGTTTGCATTAATCTATAGTCATCCCTGTTTAATGCTTTGTTTGAATCACCTTCAACTAATCTAACAGAATCTTTAGGCTGTACACAAGCTACTCCAGACCCACTACTAAGAGCACTTTTAAAACAGTTGTCTATTATTTCTATAGAAACCAAAGGTCTTGCGCCATCATGTATTGCCACTAGTCCTTCACTAACTAAATCCAAACCTTTTCGAACAGATTCAGTTCTGGTAGCTCCTCCGGCAACTATTGTGTGTGGTATAGAAATATTGAATTCAGCACTCAAACCTTTCCACCGGGCGATTTCATTTCCAGAGAGGACCAGGATTATTTCAAGCAGCGGATCATAGCTATAAAATGCTGAAAGGCTGTAAAATAAAACCGGTTTGCCAGCCAGTATTATAAACTGTTTTGGCAAACCGGCATTCATTCTGGAACCTGTTCCGGCAGCTACTATTAAAGCATACCGTTTCAAACTATTAAAGAATTAACATAGCGTCTCCGTAGGCACAGAAACGATAATTTTCTTTCACTGCTGTTTCATAAGCTTTCATGATAAGGTCAAAACCTCCAAAAGCACAGGCCATCATCAATAAAGTAGATTCTGGTGGGTGAAAACCTGTTATTACAGAATTTACAATTTTAAAATCGTACGGAGGGAAAATAAACCTGTCAGTCCAGGAGTCTGTAGGCTTTAACCTGTTATTTGCTGAAACAGAAGACTCTAATGCTCTTGCAACAGTAGTTCCTACAGCACAAACTTTTTTCTTATTGTCAAGTGCAGTATTTACTTTTTCAGCCAAAGCTTCATCAATTGCAAAATGCTCTGAATCCATTTTATGTTTGGTCAGGTCTTCTACATCAACAGCCCTGAAAGAACCTAAACCTACGTCCAAAGTCATTGGAACAGTGTCTACTCCTTTAAGTTCTAATCTTTTTACTAGTTGTCTTGTAAAATGCAATCCAGCAGCAGGAGCGGCAACTGCACCAATTTTAGTAGCAAATATTGTTTGATAACGTTCTCTGTCTTCTGGCTCTACTTTCCTTTTGATGTATTTAGGAAGGGGCGTTTCTCCTAATTCGTCTACAACCTTTCTAAAATCTTTGTCATCGCCATCAAACAAGAACCGAATTGTACGACCTCTAGAAGTTGTGTTGTCAATTACTTCAGCAACAAGATTACTTTCACCAAAATATAATTTATTTCCAACTCTGATTTTTCTGGCAGGATCAACTAAAACATCCCATAATCTTGCTTCTTTGTTCAATTCCCTAAGAAGGAAAACTTCTATTTTTGCACCGGTTTTTTCTTTGTTACCAAATAACCTTGCAGGAAATACTTTTGAGTCGTTAACGGCAATTACATCACCCTCGTCAAAATATTCTAATATGTCCTTAAATGTTTTGTGTTCAATAGTTTTAGTGTCTCTATGAATTACCATTAACCTTGACTCATCCCGGTTTTCCGTTGGATATAAGGCAATATTTTCATTTGGCAATTCATACTTAAATTCGGAAAGCTTCATTGATGGAATTTAATTATAGGAAGGGCTAAGTAAACCCAATTTTACAAATAGCCCGCAAAGGTAAAAATTAATCTGATATTTGCAGTAAAGTATGAGGTGTTTATCCCTAACTAAAAAAATAATTATTTGGATTCAAGAAAGCTTTCAATCTCTTCCATTTTTTGTTCTGTGTATTTCCCGGAGGTTTTATGAATTACTTTTCCATTACTATCAAGTATAAAGAAATAAGGCAATTCTTTTTTTTCTATCATCAGACTAGCCTTGTAATCTTTGATTTCCCCTTTGTAAATGAGAATATAAGGCCAGAGTGTTTTATCAACTCCACTTTTCATTTCTTTTACTACCGTACCGTGTGCAGCTTGATTTAATCCTGTGAACATAGGAATGAAATATAAATTTACGTCGTAAGATTCTGTTTCAAATACACCTCCTTTATCTTTATGAATAAAGGTTTCATACGCAGGCTGAAACCATGTTGCTAAATCTTGCTCTGCTTCCTTAGAATAAGCAAGACCTATTAAAGTATGTTTGCCATGAGCGCTTTTTGGTAATATAACTTCATGATCATCAAGCTTTTTTGTATGCATTAAAGGAAAAGGATGTCCTACCTGGGCAAAAGCATTAAAGCAAAAAAACATAACAGATATAGCAATGATGCAATTTTTCATAAGTCTTTTCTTTCGATCAAATATATATAAGCAGATCTGAAAGCCAATAAATACCGACTAAAAGATGTACTATTTATTCTAAAATAAATCAAACTTTATATTTTAGAAACGTATGAAGTAGTAACATTTAAGTATGAAGCTTATGAAAAATTTACTGCAAAATGAAATTGTAAAAGGCATTAAAAAACTTGGCCTTTCCCAACAATACAATGTTTTAAATTTTCTCCAGGAGCAAACTAATAATTCTATAAAGTTTACAAACCGCCTAATTGGTTTTACTTCACCTAACAGACACCAGGCAATGAATGAAATACAGCTAGCCCTTGTTTTGGGACCGGATAAAATGGACTTTTAAATCTTAGTACATGGTCGTTAGTCCTTTGTACTTGATTGTTATATAATCATTCTAGTGTAACGCAACAATAAATTATTACAGTTATTGCCCGCTCAACATTCAACTGTAAACCTTCAACCCTAGACTATTTCCAATATCTCTCCAACTAACAGCCAAATAAGTTTAATTTTACTGCCAGATTAAAAGCTGGTATTGAAAACTTCTGAATTACTTTCTCTTTATACATCTGATGCATTATTGCAAACTCTTTCAGAGAGGTTAAAATCACCGAACGCTTCAATACATTTAAAGGGGTTGTACGGAAGTGCCGATGCTGTTTATGCTGCAGCTTTGTGTGAATTAACCTCCTGCTCGCATATATTTATTATGCATGACAGGGAAGAAGCTGCGTTATTTCATGGCGACCTTCAAACATTACTGGAAAAGGATGTCCTGTTCTATCCAATGTCATATAAAAAGCCTTATCATTTTGAAGAAATCGATAATGCTAATATCCTTACCCGCTCAGAAGTACTAAACAAACTCAATTCAGCTGAAGAAAATAAATACATAGTTGTAACTTTTCCTGATGCACTTCCTGAAAAGGTGGTTGATAAAAAAACCCTGGTAGCAAATACTTTTGTTGCTAAAGTAGGAGAAAAATTTGACGTTGAATTTTTAGGAGAATTTCTCAGTACTTACGATTTCGAGAAAACTGACTTTGTTTACGAGGCCGGCCAATATTCAATTAGAGGTGGGATTGTTGATGTCTTTTCTTATTCAAATGAGTTGCCTTATCGCATTGAGTTGTTTGGTGATGAGATTGAGACTATAAGAACGTTTGATCCTAATAATCAATTATCGATCGAGTTCAGGAAACAGATTTCTATTATTCCTGACATGCAGGCAAGGAAACTGATAACTGAAAGCAGGGAAAACTTCTTCAAATATTTTAAATCTGACACAACAATCTGGATCAGAGATTTCAGTAAAGTTGGCGAGGTGGCTGAAAAATATCTGGAAAAAGCCACAAGTGAATTCGAAAAGCAGGTTTCTCAGGGATCAAATTTAAAACCGGAGCAGCTTTTCGAAACCAAAGAAAACCTAACAAAAGCTATCCTGAATTTTAATAAGATTGAATTCGGGCAAAACACTTTTCTAGCCGATTCTGAAACCTTTACTTTAAAAATAAAAAGCCAGCCATCGTTTGCAAAAGATTTTAAGCGAATGGCCGAAGATCTGGAAAGTTGGCAGACCAGAAATCTATCTCTCATCATTTCAGCAGAACAGTTTGCCCAATATGAAAAGCTGGAATCTGTTTTTGAAGAAATAAACCCCAGAATTAAAATACAACACCTTCACGCTTCTTTGAGGGAGGGCTTTATTGATGAAAATCTTAAAATTCTTTGCTATACCGATCACCAGTTATTTGACCGTTTTTATCGCAACAGAACAAAAGAGCGTTATTCCAAAACCAAGGCCATTACTTTAAAAGAACTTCGTATGCTCCAGCCAGGAGACTATGTGGTTCATCAGGATTATGGCATCGGGCGGTTTGCCGGAATGGAAAAGAAAGAAGTAAATGGCCAATTACAGGAAGCAATAAGGATTCTTTACCGGGATGACGATTTATTATACATATCGGTACACGCATTACACAAGATTTCAAAATACAGTGGAAAGGAAGGATCTCCTGTTCAAATGAGCAAATTAGGCTCACCTGAATGGGATGAGAAAAAGAAAAAAGTAAAGAAAAAGGTAAAAGACATAGCCAAAGAACTTATTGGCCTATATGCAAAACGAAAAACTGCTGTTGGTTTTCCATTTTCAAAAGACAGTTATCTTCAAAGAGAGTTGGAAACCTCTTTTATTTATGAGGACACTCCAGACCAGGCCAAAGCAACTGCTGATGTAAAAGCAGACATGGAAAAACCTCATCCTATGGACCGCCTGGTTTGTGGTGATGTTGGGTTTGGCAAAACAGAAGTAGCAATCAGAGCTGCATTTAAAGCTGTGGCAGATAGCAAACAAGTGGCTATTCTGGTTCCAACGACAATTCTGGCGCTCCAACACTATAAAACATTTAAAGAACGTCTTGCAGATTTTCCCTGTAAAGTCGATTATATAAACAGGTTCAAAACAACGGCCCAGGTCAAAAAAACATTGGAAGAACTTTCAAGTGGAAAAATTGATATCCTTATTGGAACCCATAAACTAATCGGGAAGGATGTAAAGTTTAAAGATCTTGGACTTTTGATAATTGATGAAGAGCAAAAATTTGGGGTTACTGTAAAAGAAAAACTTAAAGAATTAAAGGTAAATGTTGATACTTTGACACTTACTGCTACACCTATTCCCCGTACATTACATTTCTCTTTGATGGGAGCAAGAGATCTTTCTATTATTGCTACTCCTCCACCAAACCGACAGCCTGTTACAACTGAGGTTCATCCTATATCTGACATTTTATTAAGAAATGCAGTTTCTGAAGAATTAAAAAGAGATGGGCAAGTTTTCTTTGTACACAACAGAGTTGCAGATCTTTATGGATTTGCTGATAAAATAAAACGCCTGGTACCTGATGCCAAAGTCGGTGTTGCACACGGACAAATGGATGGCAACAAACTGGAAGAAATAATGTTAGGCTTTATTGAAGGAGAATTCGATGTCCTCGTTTCAACAAACATAGTTGAGTCGGGGCTGGATATTCCCAATGCAAATACCATCATGATAAACCAGGCCCACATGTTTGGATTGTCAGATCTTCATCAAATGCGTGGAAGAGTTGGCCGATCAAACAAAAAAGCATTCTGCTATTTGCTGACTGTTGCTCCCACCCTGCTTACCAGTGATGCAAGAAAGAGACTTTCCACACTGGAAGAATTCACTGACCTCGGAGATGGCTTTAAAGTAGCCATGCGTGACCTTGATATTCGAGGTGCCGGAGATTTGCTTGGCGGGGAACAAAGTGGTTTTATCAATGACCTGGGTTTCGAAACTTATCATAAAATTCTGGATGAAACCATCTCAGAACTAAAAGAAAC
>JACMRH010000540.1 GCA_014376535.1 Cytophagales bacterium
GATATCTGATATTGCTTTGCCAACCGCCCAGGGCATTGCTATCTGCATTATCGGAACAAGTCAGTCCAGAACCGTATAAGTAAACCCCACTTCGATAACCATTTCTTGCGCGTTTATCCGCTGGCCAACCCATTACATTTCTGAAATAAGCAAAGTCATCGTTCATTCTGATCAACAAGTTTTTGATAGCTAAATCAGAAATAGTTGAACGTCTGTTTTTTCCCCATCTAAAGGTGAACCAACGATCGTTCACTTCTCCAACCACTTGCGGGCAGTCATTTAAGTTTTTGGTAGGTTCAACAAAATTGGGATTTTGTTCTTTGAAATTGTAACGCACATTTGGCGAATATGCAGGCCATTTGTAAGGATTCCCTGTTTGGGCTAATGTAAAAATTGACAGAAGGGAAAAGCAAAATTGTAAAATTATTTTTTTCATACCTCAGACTTTTTGATTTTGTAAACTGAAAGCAAAAGCAAGGCTGAAATGGTAACGATTTGGGTGATTTTAAATTAAAAAGATCTTATTATAGCCGAAGGTTGGCTGAGCGAAGCCAAATGTTAGCTGAGCGAAGCCGAAGCCAACAAGTACTTACCTTATCAAAGTCACCGTTTTTTGTGAATCTTCATTGGCTATTAAAAAATAAATGCCCGGGACAGACAATTGCCCTTTTTCATTGGTTCCATCCCAAAAAGCTGGTGTTTGCATAGACTTTACTAGACCACCAAAACGATCATAGATAGCTGTTTTACCATTGTTATCGATATAATAACTATCTGAGACTCCATCTCCATTAGGGGAAAAATAGTTTTCACAATCTGTTGTACAGGCAGGTTTTAGTTTACCAAATGTAAATGTACTGCCATGCTTTAATTCCACACCTCTAAAAACTAACCGGCCGGAATTACTGAGTTCTGCAGTCGGAATAATTCCTTTTCCCACTGTTTCATTCACAAACGAACCGTTATTATCTGTATCTATTAAAAGTGCCACATCCTGATTGTCGAGCAATGATATTTCTTTTGGATCAACTATTATGTCAATTTTTTGAGCCTGACCAGTTTTTCCTACTATCCACTTTCTATCTAACTTGAATTTAACACCTTCGGGTAAGCCATCAGATGACGCAGTTAGCGGGACCCCATTGTGTCCTACAATTACAAAATCGCCATTTTTCATTTCGTTGGAATTTATTTCGATTACCCCCTCTCCTTTCGCCCGGGATTGAGAAGAACCGTCGGCAGCTTTGCCTATTCCAATCAATTCAAAATCATAATTGCCAGAGATAGGTTCGTCCCATTTATATAAATCGTTTTGAAAAAGTGGAGTGCCATATTTTGCAGAAAGATAGTTTTCCAAAATAATTTTCTCTGCTGAGTTTAATATCTTGTTGTAAACCAAAACATTGGCGATATAGCCATTAAAAAAAGGGCTTGTTTTACCTGAATAGGCATCAGAATTTGAGCCAACGAAGTACTTTATAGAATTGTTGATCGGCTGGGCCCCAGCCTGATAACTGGTTTCAGCAGAATTGTTTAACGCGATACTTAGTTTGCCAGTCCAGGCTTCTTTTTGCAATACAGCAAAATACGTTTTGTTTAGTGAAGCGGGAGTTTTGATGCAGTAATCAGTAGAGTTGGTAGAATCTCCAACACCGGCAGCAACGCTTGTATCACTAAACGCAAGACTCACGTCGTTCACCAGACCTGCATTTCCACCGTCCACCAAACCTGAACCACTATACCACATATTTGGATCGTACTTATTGGCCTGGTAAGGAGTAACATTATTACCACCGGCTCTTGTAATTGCGTTGAAAACACAATAAATGGTAATATCATTAGTTTTAGAAAACGATTTGGAGAGCAAATAATTTCGTCTGTTCAAAGAATCTTTGTATTGATAAAATCTGATTGCGTTCTGATTATTCAAATCAGGGTTGGTGCTTGCCAGCCAAGGACTATTTGAGTCTGCCTCAGCATAAACATTATTATTGCTCCCACTTAAATCTTTCCAGAATTTTACCTTGTCACCAGCCTTTGAAGTTTTGATTTGAAATGTATCTGCAAATGTTCCCGTGCCGGCATCTAGCCACATTTTCAAGGCGGAGCTCCCATCAGTAGTTCCTACACCAGCAGGTCCTGTCTGTGCAGTGGCAAAAAGAGGTAAAAAAGCTACCAACAATAATGTGGTCTTTTTTAGCCAATTTGAAGTATTTGTATTTTCGTTAACTTTTTTCAATTCTTTGTGATTAATTTCTTTGAGCTTTGAGCTAGATTTTTCGACTAATTGTCTTCCAACAGTTTCACCGAATTTACCTATATACAAACCTGAAAGTGAAAAAGTAAATAAAGTTCGTAAAATTGTTTAAAATTTAAACTAATTCCACCACACCCGTTTACAAACAAATGCGAAATAGGAGATTTTTTGTGGTAATTTTATTTCTCCCATTTGGTCAATTACTTGCTCAGGATAACTTTTCTGAGGCTTTTTTCTATTTTAACAAGAACATCCAACTGCATATGCCCTCCGGTGCCTGTGCTGAAAATGATTTTGAAGGAAATATAGCTTATCGGACCTATCCCGGAAAACTTGCCATAATCCGAAGCTATTATGCTGACGCAAATTTTAATTTAAGAAAAAAAGAATTCTCCACCCCAGGAAATTCCAAACATGTAGTAGGGTTAGGTTTCTATAACGACAGGGAAGGAGATTTTTTTACTAGGGCAAGAGTACTTTCAAGGTATGCCATTCATATTCCTGTTAGTGAAGAGATGTATCTATCTGCTGGGGCATCATTTCATTTAATCAATTATAATTTTAGCGCTTCTGGTACAGGAGCATCCGGATCAGCCTGGACCTGGTCTGGTGGTATCGGCACCACTTTATATTCACCTACTTTTAAACTCGGTGTTTCATTGAACGATTTTAATAGCCCAAACCTTCGGCCTGTAAATTTTGATTTTACAATACCTCGTTACCTTACTCTTTATGGTGAAAAATCCCAGGAAGTAGCAGAAAATGTGAGTGTTAATGGAGCAAGCAAACTCAATCTGCAAAGTCGTTCAGTTTCTTGTATCCTGAAACTAGGACTGGCTTTCTATGAAACTGTAGGCATAAGTGGATTATATTATGTAAACAAAGGAATAGGTGCGGCATTTGAATTAAATAAAATAAAACTACACAATGGCCTGGCGGATCTTTCATTTACCTACCTGATTCCGGGTCAAAAGGTAAGCCCTTCTGTGTCCCAATATGAAATAAACATGCGATTTTCGATAGACAAGTAATGTTGTGACCTTTTTTCAACGAACGGTTTACTTTTACAATCGTATGATTGTAGATGGACATGACGATTAAAAGTAAGAGTCAGGAAGTTGTGGAAGCAATAACAAACGGCCACAATACAAAGGCCCTGAACTACTTATACAAAAGCGCATTACCTCAGATTACGAAGTTCATTTGTATGAACAATGGAGATGAGGATGAAGCAAAAGATATTTTTCAGGATGCAGTGGTATCACTTTTTACCACAGTAAAATTGGGGAAATATGATACGGCAAAGGATGTAAATGGCTTTTTGTTTTTTGTATCGAGAAATTTGTGGATTAATTATGTTAAAAGGCGAGGAAGGCAAATGGACATTACCAAAATGCACTTGTCTATGTATGAAGAGAACCAGGAAGCAGTGATAATCACCAGTGAGAAAGAAGATCAGATAAATCAGTTCCTGGAGAAAGCAGGCTCAAAATGCAGACAGGTGCTTAAATATGTGATCTATGATGATTATAGCATGAAAGAAATTGCCAAACTGATGAATTTTGCAAATGAAGCAGTTGCTAAAACAACTCATCACAGGTGCAAACAAAAATTGATAGACCTGGTGGCTAATAATAAAACTCTCATAAACCTATTTAAAGACAATGAAAGAGAGTAACGAAATATTGGATAGAATAGAACTCTATTCCAAAGGCAAAATGAGTTTTGAAGAAAAGCTATCTTTTGAAAAAGAGCTTTCTTCAGATGATACCCTTCAAAATCAATTGGAGTTCTCACAAATTGTGGACCGAATGATTATTGCTGGTGAAGCTTTGAAGCTGAAAGAGCAAATGGGCAAAGATCTAAACGGGTCTAAAACAAATGCCTGGTCTTACCTGGCAGGTTCTGTATTTTTATTATCTACCATTGCCGGGCTGTTTATGCTTTTCAACAGGAAAGAAGATAAGCCAAAAATCGTAAATCAAGTTTCAATTAGTCCTAAAATAATTCGGCGAGTTGAGAATACAGAAGGAAATAGAGTTGAAGTTCAAAATCCAACTTTACCGATTCCAAAGAACAAATCTGTAAGTAAGCAGGAACAAAAAACAAATGGAAGCTCATCATTACCGGAACCAAAAACAGTATTTATAGATCCAGTATCTTCTACACAGATGCCTGTATCAGGTTCAAATTCTGGTCCAACAGTTGAACATGAAAAGACGGCAGTTGTGCAAGCAAATACGGAAGTTATCAAGAATGACTTATGTGCCAGCTTAATAGGTGAAGTAGAATACAATATGGTTCCAAGCTGCAAAGGACAGGAAACTGGTGAAGTGCATTTGAAAGCAGGTACTGTAAAAGGTGGTCAAGGGCCTTTTTCTTTTTCTATGGGAAATAAAAGTTCCCAAAGTAGTTTTAGCCATCTTGCTTCTGGTCAATATTCACTTTTCATAAGGGATGCAAATGGTTGTTCAGTCGAAAATTCTAAAAAAGTTGTAATTGGAGAGAAAAACTGTCAGGCTAGAAAAGAATATGTCTTTAATCCTGAATATGATCCATCATGGCTAATTCCGTTTGATACAGATAAGAAAGCCATAAATTTTGTGATCCATGAGAAAAGCGGAAAGGTATTTTTTCAATCTACAGTATCTGCCTCCCAACCATCAGAATGGAAAGGAGAAAGCAATTCAGGATTAACTCTGGGAGTAGGGGTTTATTTTTTTACTATTGAGTATTCAGACAGCAGTGTCGATGAAGGAAGTATAGTAGTTTCAAGGTAAAATTCATCATGCTTCATTTACAAGTGATGCCATCCATCGAAGGGATGGCATCACTGATTTTAAGGTCCTCATGATTCCTTCTTCTTTTCATTCTTGCCATAAATCCCGGCATACTGCAATTTTTTATTAATTTTTTTAAATTCTGTTTACCATTTGCATACCTATTTTGTAGGATAGGGAAATTACACTGGTAAAATGAAAAAAAATCTACTTCAGTATTTGATATTGCTAATCTGTTCTTTAGGAGCAGTAGCCCAATCTAATCAACCAGGGCCAAACGGCATACAAACCTATGTCAATCCTGTATTGCCTGGCGATCATCCTGACCAAACTATTTGGAAACAAGGGAATGATTTTTATACCACAGGTTCAAATTTTCATTTCGCACCTTATTTACCCATTCTACATTCTACCGACCTGATGCACTGGAAAGTAGTTTCAAGAGTAATTCCAACTTCTTCAGGTATCCCAAATAACGATGCACCACAGGCAGGAACCTGGCAAGGATCTATAGTGTATTTTGGAAATAAATTCTGGGTTTATTTCTCTAATAATGCCGGCGGTGGGCAATATTTCTGCACATCGACTAATCCTGCTGGAACCTGGTCTGCACCAACTAAAGTTGCTACGAATACCGGTGTTTATGGATATGATAACTCTGTATTTGTAGACTCAGATGGAACCCCATATATGCTTTTAAAAAATGGTCAAGCCAATAATGGCCTTCAAAAATTAGATCCTACAACAGGTCAGCCTACAGGTCAGGCCTTGAACATGAACTGGATCAATGCCAATAATATTTACAGCTGGGCCGAAGGTCCTGTGATGTGTAAAAGAAATGGTCGTTATTATATGTTTGTCGCCGGAAACGTTACCGGAGGCCAATATGTTTTAAGTTCTGCAAAGCTTTCAAACGTTGAATCAGATTGGACAAGACATGGCAATTTTTGGGCGAATGCAGCCAGCCCGGGCGGTTTTACCGGACCAAATCACGTAACGAATCCTGTGATGTTGGCTGATGGCACCTGGTGGTGTATCTCTCATGCCTATGATAATGCTGGATATAATGCTCAAGGACGTCAAAGCCACTTACACCAGGTTAACTGGGATGCTAACGGAGTTCCTAAAGGAGTTCCTGTAAATACAAATCCGGTTTTGGGTCCAAATCTGGCAAACTCTGCAGGATACATCTATGATTTTGGCAAGTCTGATTATTTCGAATCAACCAAGGTTGGTGTTGATTGGCACGTCTTCAACAAAGCAAACTACGGCAAGTTCAGCCTTAGCGAGAAACCTGGGTATTTGAGGTTAAAGCCGGGAGCAGGCACTACTCATCTTTTGCAAAAGGACAAAGGCAAATATTATTCACTTACCACAAAAGTAGATCTTAATGCAACAGCAAATGGCCAGGAAGCTGGATTAAGAATGATGAACGGATGGGATGATGCCTATTTTACTTTATATACCGGATATAACGGAGGTAAAAAAATAGGAATGAATTTCACTGGTACCAGAACAGAAGTTAACAACACCATTGGCAACACAGTTTGGTTAAGGATTGAACGTGCATTACACATAGTAACTTGTTATTATAGTGCTGATGGGGCAAACTGGACTCAGTTAGGCACAAAAGATATAACAACGCTGGATGCATCTCAACATGACTATAATGCCTGGGTAGGTACATCAGTAGGAGTATATTCTTCTGGCATGAACGGAGATTTTGACATGTATAGCTATCGTTATGGTTTTGTGCCAATCAAAGTAGTAGGAAGAAATAACTGGTATGGGACAATTACTTCAAATAAAACTCCGGGCACTGTCATGACAAATGGCGCAACTGGCGATTGGTTGATGATAGCAGGGGTAGACTTAGGAGGAGGTTCTACTATTGCAGGAAGTATAGAAGTTAATGTGGCATCGGCTAGTGGTAATGCAAGTTTGGAAGTATGGCTAGACAATATCAATGGAAATGGAAAAAAAGCTGCTACTATTCCTATTGCCAGTACAGGCGGAGCAGATACCTGGAAAAATGTTACTGGTATATTAAACGCCAATGGACAACATGACGTATACCTTCGATGGGTGGGAGGCTCAAATTCATTCTTTGTAAATACTATTAAATTTAATTCTGGCGGAACTATTACTGCCCTGGAAAGTGAAGGTATAAGTGAGAATACAGTTGTTGCCTTTCCAAATCCATTTAAAGAGAATTTTACTATTGAAGTAAAAGGCAGTTTTTTCTATCAATTGAGCTCTATTTCGGGTATGTTATTAGAAGATGGGGAAGAAAAAGAAAGGGTTGTATTGGGTAGTCAATATCCTAAAGGTGTTTATGTGTTGAAAATCACTCAGGACAATAAGACAAAAGCAATTAAAGTAGTGAAAGAGTAATTAATCTAACTAAACAAATTTCATTCAATTAAAAAATTGTAAATGCGAAAATTAATTACCGTAAAAAATTCTTTGTTAGTGCTTGCTTTGGGCATCTCCCAGGCGTTTGCCCAAACAGCAACTGTTACATTAACTTCAGAGAAACAGCTTATCCGTGGTTTTGGGGGCATAAACCATCCTGAATGGTATGCTGACCTAAATGCTGCCGAGCGCCAGCTAGCATATGGAAATGGTGCCAATCAATTAGGATTTACTGTTCTTCGCACCTACGTTTCGGACAATAGTGCCAATTTTGGCAGAGGTATTCAAACCGCGCAATACGCATATAATCAGGGAGCATATGTTTTTGCATCTCCATGGAATCCTCCTGCAGGACAATTTATCACAGTAAACGGTGTAAAAAGAATTAACCCTGCTACCTATGCGCAATATGCAGATCACTTGAATAGTTATGTGACCTTCATGAAAAATAACAACGTGAACCTATATGCTATTTCAGTGCAAAATGAACCTGATTATGCTACTGATTGGACCGCCTGGAGCCCACAGGAAGGAGTAGATTTTCTAAAAGGCTACCGCAGCAGAATTAATTGCAAAATGATTACACCGGAGTCATTTGCTTATTTAAAAAACGTATACGATCCAATTTTAAATGATGCTGCTGCTCTAAAAAATGTAGATATTTTTGGAACGCATTTGTATGGAACGCAATACAGCAATTTTCCTTATCCATTATTCGTACAAAAAGGGGTAGGAAAAGAACTATGGATGACAGAAGTTTATACAGATAGTAAATACGATGCAAATATATGGAGTGACACCTATATTAACGATGCAAGACATGCCATAAAAGTGGCAGAGCATATACATTATGCGATGACTGATGGTAATTTTCAGGCTTATGTGTTTTGGCCTCTAAGAAGATTATATGCCTTAATTCATGACGGAAATTCAGATGGACAAGGAAATACACCAGCAGCTGCTGGAACAGCCACTAAACGTGGTTATTGCATGGCGCAATTCTCAAAATGGGTACGCCCTGGCTTTATCCGTGTTGATGCTACCAAACAACCAGTTACAAATGTATTTGTATCAGCCTATAAAAAAGGAAATGACGTTGTAATTGTTGCGGTAAATAAAACCACTTCTGCTAAAACTTTGACTTTATCTGTTCCAGGAACGAAAGTCACAAAATGGGAGCGATACACCACATCCGCTTCTAAAAATATTGCCAAAGGAACTGATATAACAGCAGGTGCCTCATTTCAGGTAACCCTTGATGCAGCAAGTGTTACTACATTTAATGGCATTGCAACAATTACAGGATTAGAAGAAACAGATTCCGAAAAGGGCATGGAAGTATATCCAAACCCTTTTCAGTCTGAAGGAGTAAAAATTAACAAACCTGGAAATTTCACATATAGCATTACTGATATGGGTGGAATAGTAATGGAACAAGGTCAGGGTCAAAACCAGCAAACTGTAGGAATGAAATTGGCAACTGGAGTTTATTTACTCTCACTGGAACAGAATGGGGCAGTAACTACCCATAAAATTGTGAGAAAATAAGAGGTTTTCATTTTTCCAATTTGTGCGAGGACACAATTTATCATCAAACAGGCTTTGGACATTCCAAAGCCTGTTTTTTTTAAATGCCTTCTGGCCTTACCGATGCCTTCGCTCGAAGCGAAAGCACCGGTAAAATCTCTACTACTTTCTTTCTTAAATCAAAAATAACTACAAAAAAGTCATATTTCTGTTAACCAAAACCAATGCTGAATTGTAGGTAGGAACAATTTTGAATTTAACAGATCTCCTAATGCCACCATATGAAAACAACATTTTACAAGTATTTCAGACTCTTTGTGTTTTGTTTTCTTTCAAACACTCTTTTTGCCCAAAATGCCCCCAATCCTCTCATTTATGCAGATGTGCCTGATAATGATATTTTAAGGGTAGGCACTAATTACTACATGACGAGCACCACGATGCATTGCAGTCCGGGTGTTCCTATCATGAAATCAACAGATTTAGTCAACTGGACAATCGTAAATTATGCTTACTCAATAATGGCTAATACCGATGGATTCAATTTGAACAATAATATGGAGGAATATAGTGGAGGTTCCTGGGCCAGTAGTATTAACTATTACAAGAATATTTATTATGTAACAACTTTCTCCTACTCAACCGGAAAAACATACATCTACAAAACGGCAGACATTGAAAAGGGGCCATGGACAACTATTACTTTAAATAAAGTTTACCATGATCACTCACTTTTCTTTGATGATGATGGAAGAGTCTACATGGCTTATGGCCATGATGATATTCAGCTGACGGAAATGAAGGCAGATCTGACCGGAGAACTGGCCGGGGGTGTCAATAAGATCATTGTTCCAAAAGCTTCTTCAGTAGCAGGAACAAGTTTTATTCTTACTGCTGAAGGCACTCACCTTCAAAAAATAAAAGGGACTTATTATGTATCAAACATCTGCTGGCCAAATGGAAGCGGACGTACACAAACAATCTGGAAATCAAGTACATTAACAGGAACATATACCGGAAAAGTTGCTTTCAGGTCATCGAATGGTGCTGCTCAGGGCGAATATGTGGATACTCCTGGCGGAAAATGGTATGCCTTATTTTTTCAGGACAATGGTTCGGTGGGCCGAATACCTGATTTAATGCCGGTAACATGGGGAACTGATGGCTGGCCTACAGTGGGAGTAAATGGACAGGTGCCCGCAACTACTGATATTCCAAAAGGCAGCGGATCAATTAGAGGCATTATAGATTCTGATGAATTCGGTTTAGCCCCACCTTTAAAACTTCAGTGGCAATGGAACCATAACCCTCAAAACAATTACTGGTCACTGACGCAAAAAAGTGGATTTCTTCGACTTACCAATGAGCGGACTGATCCAAATGTATTGCATACTACCAATACTTTAACACAAAGAACCTTTGGCCCTAAATGCTCAGGCTATGTTGCTATTGATGTTTCCGGTATGAAAGATGGTGATTATGCAGGACTCCTGGCTTTACAAAACACGTATGGTTTTGTTGGCGTAAAAATGTCCGGCACAAATAAAACCATCGTTATGTCTACAGCTAAAGGATTTAATACAACACCGTCTGAATCAGGCAATATTGGCCTAAATCAGAATACAGTTTACCTCCGTATTGATTTTGACTTTACCAACAGAACTGATAAAGCCTATTTCTTTTATAGTTTGAACGGCACTACATGGACAGCAATAGGTAGCACATTGCAAATGAATTATGACCTGACCCATTTTATGGGCTATCGTTTTGGCCTTTTTACCTATGCTACAAAATCAGCAGGCGGCTATGCTGATTTTGACTTCTTCAGAGTTGGTGCAAATATTACGGAAGCTAAAAATTATGTCGTAACAAGTATTAATGAGGTTGATGAAAAAGCTGGATTATCAGTTTATCCTAATCCTTTTGGTGTAGATGGTTTGAAAATCCGTCAGGAGGGCGACTTCACTTATCAGATCACAGACATAAGAGGACTCACGGTTGAAAAAGGCACCGGGAAAGACCAGCAATATGTAGGTATAAATTTATCGCCAGGAATATACATGATTTCAATTGAAAATGGTTATGGAAATTTAGTTCAAAAAGTTGTGAGACAGTAATTTATCTTTAAGTGGACTAGCTATTTTAACCTTTAAAAGACATAAAACAAACAGTTTCATTATACTAATTTATTCAGGTATACGATGAAAAACAGAATTACTAAGGTATTATTAGTTGTGACGGTATTAATGCTTGCAGTCTTCCAGGTATCGGAAGGGCAAACAGGAACTAATCCCATTTATAAAGATGCTTTCACCGCCGATCCTTCTCCATTTCTGTACAACGGAGTTATGTATGTATATGTGGGCCATGATGAAGCTTATAATGGCGAAGCAACCAGGATGACGGAATGGCTATGCTATTCCACCACGGACATGAAGAACTGGACCAATCATGGTGCCGTTATGAAGCCAACCGATTTCAAGTGGGCGTCGAAAGATGCGTGGGCAGCCCAGGTAGTGGAAA
>JACMRH010000541.1 GCA_014376535.1 Cytophagales bacterium
GAAATGAATGCAGATTATAATCCAACTTATGAACCTTATGAATACAGATCATGGTGGGAGAGACTTTGGAATCCTTATAAGCCAAAGCTATTTGGTAGAGAACATGAAGATGATCCTTATAAATAATGTTTACTGATGAGAATAAAGTATAGTTCACAGTCAGGATTGATAAAAGGAGCTGTTACAAGCAAGTTTTTTAAACAGCTTCCATCTGTAGTAAGTTTATCCGGACAGGGCCCTAATGTTATTTCGTCAATTCTTGATAGAATTAATGATGAAATATTCCCTCCAGTAAGAACTCTTAGATACTTTTTATCTGAAATCAGCCCTGATGCAATAAGGTTCAACGTAAATCAGGATGATAAAATGGCCTTTAAAAATGAAATGAGAAAAAGGTAATTAATTGATATAGTCAGGAACAAAAAAAGCTACGGTTCCCACCGTAGCTTTTTCTTAAAACCTTTTGAAGGTTTATTTTATAACAGTAACATTTACTGCATTCAAACCTTTTTTACCTTTTTGAACTTCAAAATTTACTTTGTCATTTTCACGGATCTGGTCAATTAATCCTGTAGTGTGTACAAATACATCTTCTGATTTATCGTCAGGAGAAATAAAACCAAAACCTTTTGAATCATTGAAAAACTTAACTGTTCCTTTTTGCATTGTATTATATTATTAATGATTGCAATATAAGAGTTATTTTGGAAATGTTACACTGAGATTTCAATTAGTATATAAGCTGATTACGCTGCAGAAATTAATCGCTGCCTTACAAGATTGTTTAAATCTGCTATCTCAAGGCTAAGATCATCTATTTTGTTTAGTAACCTTTCGTCTATATTTCTTCTTTCTTCTCTACCATCAAAACCAATATGGCAGTAATACTCCCACACTTCAAGAATCTCCTGGCCTTTTAATAAATAAGGTTGGTAAACGGGATTGTCTGACATCAAAACTAAGTGGCCCTTTTCCCTTATTTTATTGATTACACGTTTGTAACTGATTCCCTCGCTTTTGGTAATCAAAACATAGGTTTTAAGATTTGTGATATCATTCCAGCTGTCCACATACTTTCCTATCACAATAGATCCCGGATTATGTGGGGGCATAGAATCTCCTTCTATTTCAAAAGCCCTGAAAGTTCCTGAAGAGGGTAGTGGCAGCGACATTCTCTTGAGACTTACAATAAACTGGGGATCAGAGTAACCAGCCAGATAGCCTGCTTTGGCTTTAACAGGTACAAATTCAACATTTTCTTTTTTTACTTCGTCAACTGAAACTGCCAATACCCGGAGCCCGTGATTGAAATTATGTACTTCAAGTTTGTTTTGGGCTTGCAAATTTTCAAGTTCTTCGAGGTCCTGCTCAAGAAGGTCATTTATTGAAATACCGTAATCTTTGCTGATTTTCATCAGGAATTCAATGTCAGGTTGTTTATTGTATTCATATTCTTTGTAAAGGCTTCTAGTATAACCAAAAGCTTTTGCCATTGCTTCCTGGGTAAGTCCTTTTTTATTTCTTATATATAGTAGGTTTTTCTTGAAATTAGCAAGCATGAAATTCAGACTTTATTGTGTCGTAAATTAGGACATATTTTATTCAGTATGCAAATATTTAGCATACTATCCAATTCAGGAATTTCAATACGGGTAAATAATAGAAAGGTTTTCTATAAAATACTTTCCATTTGTAAGTTTGCTTCAGTAATTGACCAAGGTTTTGAATTAATGTTGATTACTTTTATAAGGCAGAAATAAGGAATGAAAATGGCACAGATATTCATGCTTAATGTTATTATTTCGGCATAATATAAAGCTTGATATCGTTTTCTTTCCACAATCCTTTATAAGGCATGTATGTTATCTTTACTTTTTCGATAGAATAATGAAAGAAATTTTTGATAAATACTTTAAAAGTCCTGTTGAACTACAATGGGCCCGCTTCAAAAAGTACATTACAGATGTAACTGAAAAACCTTTGCTTACTACTGCATTGGTGCTTTTGTTGCTGTCAATTGTTGTTTTTTCCTTAAGCCTTCCATTTTATGTGAACGATCTGGAGTTATTTTATGAAAATATTTTAATTGAGGCTCATGGAATGCTTTTTGACTTACTTGTCATAGGTATTTTGCTGGTTTGGTTAAACAAATCTGGGGAGCGCCAGATCAGAATAAAGAGATATATGGAAGAAATTGATGATTACCGGCACTGGAAAAGTGAAGAAGCCTCCTATAAGATTATTGGTAACATTAAACGTTTGAATAAGGACAAGATTACACAAATTGACTTATATAACTCATATCTGAAAAATGCCAATCTTAATTATGTTGACCTTACTGGCTCGAACATGAATTATGTTGTTCTCGACGACGCCACTCTTATAAATTCCATGTTGATGAGGGTAAGGTTAAACCAGGCGAGCCTGAAAAATGCCAAACTAAATAAAGCGGATTTCAGAGGGTCTTTTTTAGGAGGGGCAAATTGTGAATCCGCAAGTATGATCAAATGCGACTTTGAAAATGCTCAATTGATTAAAACGAATCTTCAGAATGCCTTTTTGATGGATGCCAATTTTAAATTTGCCATGCTGGCAGGCACAGATTTTACCATGGCCAATTTAATGAAAGCTGATTTAAGAGGTGCTCAGGGCCTTACAGTAGAACAACTTTCTACTGCAAGGTCTTTGGCAAAGGCATTATTAGATCCGGAAATAGAAGAAGAATTAAGACTTTTACATCCCCATCTGTTTGTTCCGACCGAATTACAAAAAGGAATGCCAAAAAGTACCGCTGCTTAGTTTTGCATTAGATAGGCCTTTATAAATTCGTCAATTCCACCATTCATAACTCCTTGTACATCAGATGTTTCAGTTCCTGTCCTATTATCTTTAACTAGCTTGTAGGGATGGAATACATAGTTTCTTATCTGAGATCCCCATTCAATTTTTTTCTTAGTGCTTTCTACTTTGTCACGGGCATCGTTGCGTTTTTCAATTTCTAATTGATAAAGCCTTGATTTTAACATCTTTAGCGCATGTTCTTTGTTTTGAAGCTGAGAGCGCTCCTTTTGACATTCTATGATTATGCCAGAAGGTTTATGCTTTAACCTGACTGCAGTTTCAACCTTGTTAACATTCTGTCCACCAGCACCGCCAGCGCGGAATGTATCCCAATCTACATCACCCAGATTGATCTCAATATTAATTGAATCATCTGCAATAGGATAAGCAAAAACGGATGCAAAAGAAGTATGGCGGCGAGCATTAGAATCGAACGGTGAAATTCTGACCAATCTGTGAACGCCGATTTCAGCCTTCAGATAACCATAAGCGAAGGGACCATCTATTTCCAGTCCGGCAGATTTTATTCCAGCTCCGTCACCAGGATTATAGTAAACTTCTTTCACACTAAAACCGTGCTTTTCGCCCCAAAGAATATACATTCTAAAAAGCATATCAGCCCAATCCTGACTCTCAGTTCCTCCCGCACCTGAGTTTACCTCAATTACGGCACCCATAATATCTTCTTCCTCGCTCAGCATTCTTTTGAATTCCAGCTTCTCGATGAGATCGATGGTTTTCTTGCCTTCAGCGACCATTTCTTCTTCAGAAACATCTCCAGCCTGAAAGAATTCGAATAAAGCATCAAGATCCTGGACAGAGTTATGCACCGCTTCAAAGTCATCGGTCCAGACTTTTTTGACCTTAATGGCTTTTAAAACTACTTCGGCTTCTTTGGGGTTGTCCCAAAAGCCTGCAGAATTTGTAAGTTCCTGCTCTTTTTTTATTTCTTCAACTTTGCTATCGTAGTCAAAGATACCTCCCCAGAACCGAGATACGGTCCTTCAGATCGCGAATTTGTTCAGCGTTCATCTATATTAGTAATTAGTATTTAGTACTTGGTACTTAGTTTAAGACATTAATTTACTCACAACACTCAACTCACAACTCAAAACTTATTTAGTATTTCATAAACTTTATTCACCGGCAAACCCATTACGTTGTAAAAGGAGCCAATGATTTTTTCTACTGCAATGTATCCAATCCATTCCTGAACTCCATAAGCGCCTGCTTTGTCATACGGTTTGAATTTTTCTACATAATATTCTATTTCTTTGTTATCCAGGTGTTTAAAGTAAACTTCGGTTGTTTCTGAAAACAGATGCTTCCCTCCATTTTTGAAAATACAAACTCCGGTTATTACCAGATGCATTTTTCCGGATAGTTTTTGAAGCATTTCGGTCGCTTCTGATTTTTTTGCTGGTTTGTTTAAAATTTCATTTCCAATTAAAACAATAGTATCAGCAGAAATAATGGTTCTGTCCGGATAAAGTGTTTTAAGTGATTCAGCTTTTAATTCTGCCAGAAATTCAGGCACTTTTGCAGGAAGTAATTCTAATGGAAAAGCTTCATCAATATTTGAAGGGATCACTTCAAAATCAATACCCAAGCCTTCAAGAAGTTCCTTTCGCCTGGGGGAAGCTGATGCGAGAATTATTTTATCCATTTTCAGAATTAATCTATGCTAATATTCCTGAATATTTCCAAAAAAGTAGCGATAAATGGAGCTGATAGCAACCAGCCATCAAACCGGTCAAGAAAGCCACCATGTCCTGGAATAGCTGAACCTGAGTCCTTTATTTTTAAGCTTCTTTTAAAAGATGATTCAACCAAATCGCCATAACTTCCTGCTACAACGATAATGACAGCTAAACACACCCATTGCCATAGAGACAATTCTGTGAAAAAGTAAGATATTCCTACTGCTCCACAAATTGAAGTAATTCCTCCTCCAATAGATCCTTCCCATGTTTTCCCAGGTGAAACTCTAGGGAATAATTTTGTTCTTCCAAAATTCTTTCCTGCAAAATAAGCACCTGTGTCGCTACCCCATAAAAGTAGTAAACAGCCTAAGCAGATCTGCCAGCTATAGGCTCCATTTACAAAGGTAGCTATATGCATTACTGAGAATGGAATACTCACATATAAAACACCTAAAATGGTATAAGCCACATTATTAAAAGGTTTTTTACGGCTGTAATACAATTCGTAAATAAAAATGAATGCACAAAGAGGAAATAGAGTCAGATAAAACCTGCTTGAGATCAATTCCTTTTCAATAAGAAATACCAAAGTATAAATACACATGCCGATAATGGTGCCAAAAAGCTTATTTGGTTTCTTTCGGTCTGCAATTAACAGGTCATAAAACTCCAGGTTGGCAAGAAAACAAATAATAAAGAACAACAGGAAATAACTCCATTCATTCCAGTAAATGGCATTTATAACGATAGCCATACCGGAAAGGCCAGCAATGACTCTTTGTTGTAAATTAGTTAAGTGAGATAGAAATCCAAACATTTTAGACCTTAGAAAAGGCAAATATACAGTTTATTGCAAGATTGAATAGTGGGTTAGGATGCCAGATATTCCTCAATTGCCTCTTTTATGGTTGTGAAAGTTTTGATAAACAATTCTTCATTTTCTTCTAAAAGTGTGACTCTAAACCCTTGAAGATCAGAGCAAAAAGAAGAAATTGGCACCACGCAAATACCTTTTGCAGCCAAAAGATAATAGACAAATTGTTTGTCTAGTGCTACATCATTTTCAGATAGCCATTCTTTTAACAACTTTTCTATTTCAGGATTTTGAATTTTTAGTTTTTGGCTTTTCTTTAAAATACCATCATTGAAAATCATGGTATTATAAAATGCGCCGTAAGTTTCATTAAACTTGAGTTGAGGAAGGGATCCTAATATGCTGGCTATCAGCTTACTTCGTTTGCCAACTTTCTCATTTTGTGCCAATCTGTACGGCATGTAACGTGGATCGCCCAAAATTTTAGGAATAGCTAATTGAGGTAGCTTGGTACTGCAAACTTCCAACATTTTTGCATTATCCAGAGCTGAACATAATCTTGCAAATTCAGGGTCTTTATCCCGGTTCAGATATTCCATCCATCCACACCTCGATCCAGGCCATGGAAGTTCTTTTGAGATACCTTTTATGGCAATTCCAGGAACATCTTCTATTACCTCACTTAATGAATATGCTTTTGCGCCATTGTAAGTGATATTCAGGTAAATCTCATCACTAACTAGAAATAAATTAAACTCCTTTGCGATTTCAACAATCCGTTTTAAAGTTTCTATAGGATAAACCATGCCAGTTGGGTTGTCTGGATTGATAATTAATATCCCAACAATGTTCGGATTAAATTTAACTTTTAAATATAAATCGTCAAGATCCGGATACCAGTGATTATTATGATCTAATTTATAAGTAAGAGGGTCAGCATTTGCATGTGCAGCTTCAGCTGATGAATGTGTACTGTAAGCAGGAGAGGGGCCAATTACCCTGGAATTATGTTTTAAGAATTGATACAATTTCGAAATTGCATCTCCTGTCCCATTAAAGAATAATATATCCTCTGCTGAAATGGAAACCCCTCCACGGTCATTATTTAATTTTGCAAGGAATTGTCTGGTATTCAGTTCTCCTTTGCTTGGACAATAACTATAAGTACTATTTTCCATGGTTAAACCAGAGATAATTTCCTTCATCCATTGAGGAACAACCCCACTTTTTTGAATAGGATCGCCAATATTTTCCCATACAATAGCCTGTCCCAGAGCCTGGACCTTTACTGCTTTTTTTACAATTTCGCGAATTTCATAAGCCAGTTCCTTGGCACCTTCACTTAGCAAACGTTGTCTCATTATTACAAAAATTGGGCTGCAAAGGTAGGAGTAATTAATATTATAATTAATAATTAGCTTAGATCGATGGTTTTAATTATCAAAAAAGAATATTAAAAGTGGGCAATGCCTGCGGCCCGGGCTCTCTGTTACAATCTTTTTGCTGCCATAGTTTGAAGGATTGAAACCGCAAAGAATGCAAAAAGGATTTTCACGGCGATCCCTATCGCAAGTAGGCGTTGAAAAATAGATTAGAAAAGTTATGCAACTTATTCTCTGTCTAAAATGCGGCCTTGGAAGAAATGACGTTAAAAATTTCTTCAAGAGAGAAGGCAAAAGAAAGACTGCCTGCCCGATAGCATGAAGATCTTGATTCTCAAAAAATTGCCTGTTCGCAGGATTTCGTGTGAGGCAAAAGAAATTTAGTCATTTATTCCACAGCCTTGATTTTTGGTTACTTTTTCATCAAGGAAAAAGTAATATGAAGAAATGATCGAAGCCTGATAATAATGTGCTCTTAGAAAATCAAATATATCATGGGCATACACAAATAAATTAATCAATTTACATTAAAAATTAGTACTTAGCTTAGGCCTATAGTACCTCATCCAATACTTATGGTTGGGATTTTAAATATCAACAAATTTATGCGCATAGTTAAAGAAATTAACGTAGAGGAATTTAAAGTCACTGTTTTTCACTGGAACAACAAGTATATTCTTAAATATGAAAATGGGTGGCATGAAATTACTGTTAAGATAAGCCAGCTGGACATTAGTGCTGAATCAGACATAGATATTTTTCTTTCCGATCCAGAAATTTTATGGAAAATAAAAGAGTCATTTGAAAAGCTAAATGAAACAATGGCGACTTTCTACAGTAAAATTTGATAAGATTGGTATTTAAATTAGTTTTGACCTAAACACAAAATTCGATGACCAAAAAACTTGCCCTGTTAAACGATGACCCTTGGTTAGAACCTTTTGAAAGTGATATTGAGGCAAGATTAGTAAGATTAAAAGGCGTTCTGTCAGGAGTAGAAAAAAGCAGTAAAAGTTTATACGATTTCGCAGGACAGCATCACTATTTAGGAGTTCACTACAATGCTGCATTAAAAGCTTTTACATACAGAGAATGGGCTCCGGGTGCTTTTGAATTATATTTAATCGGTGATTTTAATAATTGGGATAGAACTACACATCCGTTATCGAAAACTAAAGACGGTGTTTGGGAAATAATTCTTCCAGAATCAGAATATAAAGATACTTTTCTTCACGAAAGTAAAATCAAAGTTCATGTGGTGGCTAAAAATGGCCGTCATGATAGAATTCCGGCTTACATCAAAAGAGTTGTTCAGAATACAAACAATTCTGATTATTCCGGGCAAGTCTGGTTGCCTAAAACAGAGTTTAGCTGGACAGATTCTAAATATAATTCTGCAAACGAAAAATCTCTACTTATATATGAGTGCCATATAGGAATGGCGCAGGAAAAGGAAGGTTTAGGTACATATGTTGAATTTGCAGATGTTGTTTTACCAAGAGCTAAGGCCTTAGGCTACAATGCAATACAACTTATGGCCGTAATGGAGCATCCTTATTATGGATCATACGGTTATCACGTTTCTAATTTTTTCTGCCCTTCATCGAGATTTGGTACACCGGACGAACTTAAATACCTGGTTAACAAGGCCCATGAACTTGGAATCGCCGTGATCATGGATATTGTTCACTCGCATTCTGTTAAAAACTTTGCTGAAGGCTTAAATGAATTTGATGGTACTGACAAGCAGTACTTCCATCAAGGTGGCAGAGGATACCATGATCTTTGGGATTCTTTTCTTTTTGACTACGGGAAGAAAGAAGTAATGCAATTCTTACTCTCTAATGTAAGGTATTGGCTGGAGGAGTTCCATTTTGATGGATACAGGTTTGATGGAATTACTTCTATGATGTATTTCCATCATGGAAATTCGATGACCTTTGATCATTATGAGAAATATTTCAAGGAAGGTGTAGACTGGGATTGCCTGACATATTTGCAGTTAGCCAATATGTTAATTAAGAAAATCAATCCAAATGCGCTTTCTATTGCTGAAGACATGAGCGGTATGCCAGGTCTTTGCAGAACCGTAGAAGATGGCGGGATAGGTTTTGATTACCGCCTGGCAATGGGCATTCCTGATTATTGGATTAAGCTTTTAAAGGAGAAGCCCGATGAAGAATGGAACATCTATGAAATGTGGGGAGTTCTTAACAACAGGCGGTGGAGAGAAAAAACTATTGCTTATGCCGAATCGCATGATCAGGCTTTGGTAGGAGATAAGACATTGGCCTTTTGGCTGATGGACCAGGAAATGTACTGGCACATGGCAAAAGACGATCACAATATTGTGATTGACCGCGGTATTGCTTTACATAAAATGATAAGGTTATTTACCATAGCTCTTGGTGGGGAAGCTTACCTCAATTTCTTTGGAAACGAGTTTGGACATCCGGAATGGATTGATTTTCCAAGAGAAGGGAATGGCTGGAGTTACAAATATGCACGTAGACAATGGAGTCTTGCAGATAATAAACAATTGAAATACCACTACTTATCAGATTTTGATAAACAGATGCTTAAGGTTATCAATGACGATAATGTTTTAAACGCAGAGTTTGCCAACCAGCTAAACATGGATGGTCAAAACAAGGTTATAGTATTTGAAAGAGGCAACTTGATCTTTGTTTTCAACTTCCATACTTACCGGTCTATTTTTGACTACAAATTCTGGGTGCCTAAAAAAGGCAAGTACAAAATGGTGCTTAATTCTGACGATGTAAAATATGGCGGGCACAATAGAGTAGACGCATCAGTAGAATACTTTACTCAACCAGGCCACGATGCAAATTCAGGTTTCTTAAGTTTATACCTTACAAATAGGTCTTGTTTTGTTTTGAAAAAAGTAGACTAATTAAATTTACGATTTACGACTTTAGAATTACAATTGATTGGATAATACAATCAGAAAGTGGTTTGGATTTTAAATCTTAATTCGTACATAAAAAATCGTACATCAATTTGTCTAACTATTATGACATATTAAAAGTAAAAACGAATGCCAGCCCGTCAGAAATCAAATCTGCATACAAAAGGCTGGCATTTATTCATCATCCTGACCGTAATCACGGAAAAAAGGCCTCCGAAGAATCATTTAAAGATGTTTATGAGGCCTATAAAACCCTTTCTAACGTTACAAAAAGAAGGCTTTATGATAGTAAATTAAATTTATATAAGCCTTC
>JACMRH010000542.1 GCA_014376535.1 Cytophagales bacterium
CTGTGTTATCTGGTCAATTGTTTCACCATTCGCACCTTTCCAGCTTCTCCATTGTGAACCATAGACAGGTCCGAGCTCTCCATTTTCATCAGCCCATTCGTTCCAGATGCTCACCCCATTATCTTTCAGGTATTTTACGTTAGTTTCTCCCTGAAGAAACCAAAGCAACTCATGAATGATAGATTTTGTATGCAGTTTTTTAGTTGTAATCAAAGGAAACCCCTTTGAAAGGTCAAATCGCATTTGGTAACCAAAAACGCTTATTGTTCCAGTACCTGTACGGTCTTCTTTTTTTACACCATCTGAAAGAATATGGCGCATTAGGTCATGGTACTGCTGCATACAAGTGGAGTTTATCTTACAACGGCAAATTTCACTTTTTTTACCTGATTCTCATACCTTATTGCTACTGAATATATTCCCGGTTTGAAATTGGATGTATTGATTGTGTTTCCATTAGAAAAGTTTGTTTTGCTAAACACTTCGTTTCCTTTCATATCCAAGACTTTTATTTCGAAATGATTTATTATATTATTTCGAATAATTACGGACTCATTCGCAGGATTTGGAAATATAGCAAATGCCTGATTTACATCTTCAAAATCCTCTAGTCCTGTAACTGAACAGTTTGCTTTTGAAAGGATCGGAGCAAAGCCAGTAGTTCCTCCAACACATTTCCCACATGAATCTTTAAAAGCTTCACCCCCAGCAACTCCATTGCAATCGATATAAGGATTATTTAAATTATTACTTATGGTTGCAACAGACATCAACCACCAGGCATTATGAGGTAACCATTGTTCTATCCATCTCCAGTTTTGCCACGCAGTTACACCATTGTTATCATAAGGCATTGATGAAAGATCAGTTTCGGTTAAATCATCAGATGTGATTCCATTGCAGATTCCTCCGGTCACATTTATTCTACCTCCATATGCGGGATAATTCTGAACTCCAAAATTATGTAGCATGCATATGCCAAAAGGATTTTTGCCAGCCACCCAATCAATCTGGGCTTCCGCAAGCATTGAGATGCTGTCTGTACTGAAATTGTAATTTTTAGTGATTTGTCTTTTGGCAAGTACCAACGCAGTTGCCATACTATTTAACCTGGCATTTTCACCTTGCCACCAATAACCTGTTTCATTTTTGTGAGGAAGGAAAAAGGCAGTTTTAGCAGATTGAAGACCTGATGGATCTACATAAGCACTTTGCAGTTGCCTAACGTAATTAAATGGGTTTGTTACTTCCCTGGTAACATTAACATACCATTTAATCCAAGCCGAAAGAAAGGTGTTTATTTTTGTAACCGACTGAGGGTCAATTGAAGCAAGTTCCACAGCAGCCACTACTGGAAGGCCTTCATCAGCAGCATGGTAATATGGACGAAGTTTGGCACTATCGCTGGACAGCCAACCTTGAGGATTCTGAACAGCAATAATTTTATCTAGAAATACCCTGGAGTCTGTGAGATAGGTATTATTATTTGTTGCCTTAAATAATTCAGTAGATGCTAACAGTCCGCAATACCAATCAATCAGGTTCTCTTTATGGTCATTACAGTATTGAATATTTTTGGTTTTAAATCCGGTTCCTGGTGATTTTAAGTGATTGTAAAGTTTTTCTGCTGATGCTAAATAATTTGCAGCTGTATTGGTTCCAGCTGCAAGGTTCATTTTAGATGATTTTGCAAGGGCAGCGATGGCTATTCCTGCCCCTTCACGCATGCCTGCTTGGTAATTGGCAGATCTACCGGCATCATTTCCCGGAGCGCCCCATTCACATATTTGTCTGTTCGTGCTTCCACCCCAATCATCAAAAATGGCAATGTAAAGATATCCTGCCGGGTCAATATTGCGCATAATATAATCGGTACCCCAGGCAGCCTCATTAATCAGGTCAGTTGCTTTACTGGCAAATAATGTTTTGTTTAGTTCATAGGACTTTAGCAGACTCCATGTAACGAAAGGAATTTGTTGAGGATTAAAATAATTGGCATAGGACAGATGTGACATATGTTTGCCAGGGTCACCTGTTGCATCTTTCCAGCCGCCATAAACATTGGTAGTTGGGCGGGTATCAAAAAATGGAAGGTTTTGGTCACGTGTATCAGTGCTCCTCATCGCTTTGAAGAAATCTACCATAGTGAAAGCAGTTTTGTTAAACAGTAGATTATCACCAATTTCAAATTCAGCTGAAGTTTTGGTACCTATTTTCAGTTTATACTTACCAGCTGTTTTGAAGCTTGAAAAATCTGCTATTCTAAAATATCTTTTCTGCCAGCCAACCACTGCCTGGCTTTTTGCAAGTTGTTTTTTTAGAACAGTTTGTCCAAGAGAATTGATAAGAGAAAAAGAAAGTGTGTCGGTATACTCTGTATCAGTTTGCAGCAATCCACTTTTAGGGCCATTCCGTTCGTATCCAATTTGGTTTACTATAACTCCTCCCGGTGTTGGAATTTCCAGTTTCACAGAATCACCAAAAACAAGATCATCAAAAGTCACTACTCCATTAAAGTTTCCACCCGGATTGAAAAAGATAGACATTTGTACAATCTTTTTGGGATCCACACCAGCTGAAACCAATTTGCTAGAGTAATCAATAATATATCTTGTCAGGCTTGCACTGTTAGGTACATCGATTGTTGAGGCAGGATTGCTTGTGAATTTTCCATTCGCATCTTTCAAGTCTATCCTAATGCTGACTTTAGCTGAAGATTTTATTTTTAACCTTAATCTGGGGTTTGCACTAACATCCTGGATGGGGAATGTGTATTCAAGATTATTAAATCCACCAACTGAAGCCGTTATTTCGAGTTGATTATTTTTTACAACAGGGGTAATAGTTCCGGCAGCTGTTGGTTTCCATGTGTCTACGTTGGGATCTGAAAAATCATTCCAAAAACCTGTTTGTGCCGAAGAATTTGTTATTAATAAGTGGAGAAAAAGAACAACAAATAAGTAATTCTTGATATAAGACATTTTTTTCTTTAGATTATACTACGAAAATATAAAAAAAAAGAGCAAGATGCTTGTCATCCTGCTCTGAATTAATTTTCGTCTGGTTAATCTACTTAGCGTAATTCACAGATCTCATTTCCCTAATCACAGTTACTTTGATCTGTCCAGGATATTGCATGTCTTTTTCAATTTTCTGAGCAATATCATAAGAAAGCTGATCTGCTACTTTATCGTCCACTTTTTCAGAATCTACTAAAACACGCAATTCACGTCCTGCCTGGATAGCAAAGCATTTATTAACACCGTCAAAACTTAAGGCAAGATCTTCAAGCTCATGTAAACGCTTGAGGTATGACTCCATAACCTCTCTTCTCGCACCTGGCCTTGATCCTGAAATTGAATCACATATCTGTATAATAGGAGAGATGATTGAAGTCATTTCTATCTCATCATGGTGTGCCCCTATTGCATTACATACTTCGGGATGTTCTTTGTATTTTAAAGCTAACTCCATACCAACAATAGCATGTGGCTTCTCTAATTCTTCCGGATATACTTTTCCTATATCATGAAGAAGACCAGCACGCTTCGCCATTTTTGTATTCAGGCCGAGTTCTCCGGCAAGAGTAGCACATAGTTTAGCAACTTCTCTTGAATGTTGAAGAAGATTTTGTCCATAGGAAGAGCGGAACCTCATTCTACCAACCATCTTTATCAATTCCGGGTGCAAGCCATGAATACCAAGGTCGATACAGGTTTTTTCACCTATTTCAATTATTTCGTCTTCAATGTTCTTGGTTGTTTTAGCTACAATCTCTTCAATTCTGGCAGGGTGGATTCTTCCATCCTGAACTAGTCTGTGTAGCGATAAACGGGCGATTTCCCTTCTTACAGGATCAAATCCTGAAATAACAATTGTTTCTGGGGTATCATCTACAATAACTTCCACACCTGTCGCAGCTTCTAATGCACGGATATTTCGGCCTTCCCTTCCAATTATCTTACCTTTAATATCGTCACTTTCTATATTGAAGACAGAAACGCAGTTTTCGATGGCGACCTCAGCAGAAGTACGTTGAATGGTCTGAAGAATGATTTTTTTAGATTCTTTGGTAGCCGTTAGTTTGGCTTCCTCCATTATGTCTTTTATGTAAGATGAAGCTTTGGTTTGGGCTTCATTTTTCAAAACTTCAATAAGTTGTTCCTTAGCTTCCTCCGCTTTGAGGTTTGAAATTTTTTCCAGGCTTTCTATCTGGCTGTTTTTCAATTTTTCA
>JACMRH010000543.1 GCA_014376535.1 Cytophagales bacterium
AAATATTTATTGGAAATATGTTGACAAGAATACACTAAGATGATACCTTTGCAATCCCAAAAATAATGGTGCTATCGTCTAGGGGTTAGGACGCCAGGTTTTCATCCTGGTAACCCGGGTTCGATTCCCGGTAGCACTACAGATTCAATCTAAGCCTTCTTTAATCAAGAGGGCTTTTTTTATATCATTTTTAATCATACAAGATTTTTATCACTCCCCACACCCTTGCAAAAGGCAAAAACTATCTGGATAAATACCTATTGCCAACAAGGGCTAATTCTAACCTTATCCATTATTCCGGTTTAAATACTCATCAAACCTAAATTTTACAGTATTTTAGGTTGAATTAAGAAATATCAGTTCGGATAAATGCTAAATCAATTTGTATCACATATACCTAATTTAATATTTTATATAATTTTTTCAGCTTTTACTGTAACGTTAGGCGGCAATAATTGTATTGATTGCTAACCTGCCCTTGGATTGTCCAATCTTACAAGTTCAGTGTTTAAAACGTATAGCATCATAATATTAATTAATCAAACAATTCATGAGACAAAATCTACATCACGGAAAGGGTTTAAAAACGATGGCCCTGACATTGTATTCAATTATTGCATTATGCATTCCATCTAAGATCAATGCTCAAACTGTAACTGGCAATACCCAAAGTACCCACAACGGTTTCTTTTATTCATTTTGGAACGATAATTCACAAGGTTCTGCCTCAATGACCCTTGGAGCGGCAGGAAATTACACTACCACCTGGTCTAACGTGGGTAATTTCACAGCTGGAAAAGGTTGGTCAGTTGGTAAACCTGATAGAGTCGTATGTTTTGAAGGAAGTTTTAATGGTGGAAGCAATGGCTTTCTAGCCTTATACGGCTGGACCAAAGATGCACTGATCGAATATTATGTTTGCGAAAACCATGGCTCATGGACTCCTCCAGGAAACACTAGTGATATCCAACAAAAAGGTACCTATACCAGCGATGGAGGTACTTATACAATTTATACCGCTACCAGAACCAATCAGCCATCCATTATTGGAACTGCAACATTTAAACAATATTGGAGTGTGCGAACCCAAACAAGATCTACCGGAACCATCACTTTTGCCAATCATGTGGCTGAGTGGAAAAAAGTGGGAATGAATATGGGGGTCACATGGGATTATCAGATTATGGAATCAGAAGGATATCATAGTAGTGGAAGTTCAAATATTACAATTAAAGAGTGTACTTCCTGTGCAACACCTGCTCCTACAGTTACACCTACCGTAACTTATGAACAAGGAGTTACAGCTTCTCCTTTATCTGCAACAGGAACCAGCCTGAAGTGGTATACTGTAGAGACAGGTGGAACGGCGAGCACAACAGCACCTACACCTGTTACGAACACACTGGGAAGTAAAGTATACTATGTTTCTTCTACCGCTAACAATTGTGAAAGTTCAAGATCCTCAATTACTGTGAATGTTGTGAACACTTACAAACTTTACAAAGTATCAGCCCCAATAACTATCGACGGAACAATTGATAATGTATGGAACGATGCAAGTATTAAATCCATGGACGCAGCTAAACTGCTTTCTGGTACAGTTTCTAATAGTGCCGATTTAAGCGGTTATGCCAAATTGCTTTGGGACAATACCTATCTGTACTTCCTTGCCGTGGTTAATGATGATACCAAAATAAACGAAAGCCCAAATTCATATGATGATGACCAGGTAGAATTTTATATAGATGCTGATAATGCAAAAGCAACAACATATGATGCAAATGACTGCCAGTTTTCTTTTGGATGGAATGATGGGACAATTGTAGGAACTATTCCGGCCGCTGCAGCTACAACTGGCATTTCTTATTCTGCAATCTCCACCACAAATGGATATGTAATTGAAGCCAGATTGCCATGGACAACAATAAAAGCCACGCCAGCGGCTGATAAATTATTAGGAGTTGACTTTATGATCAATGATGATGACAATGGAAGTACGAGGGATGCAAAAATGTCATGGAATTCGGCAACGGATGATGCATATCAAAATGCCTCATTATTTGGAACAGCCAGATTAAGCAGTCAGCTTGTAATAACTGGACTAAATGAAACCAATACCTCCGATAATATTTCCATATATCCAAATCCTGCAACTAGTGAATTATTTATCACTGGATTTTCTAAAAATTTCGAGTATATTATTTCTGACAATGCAGGGAAATCAGTTCTTGAAGGTCAGAGTAGTGAAAAAATAAATATTGACAGTTTGGAAGCTGGAGTTTATTTTCTAAAAATTAAACAGGGGGAAATAATGAAAATGACAAAGATTTTCAAAATGTAAATTGGGAAGCAAATCTCAAAAAGAATCACTTTACTTTATTAACCAAGAAGGCCCCAGATTTAATATTTGGGGCCTTCTTTATTTATTACCCTAGAAATAAATAAAGTATGCTACACGGCATTATTTAAATTTTATGCAATAGTACTGGTACTTCTATTTCTTAGACTAAATTGAAAAGGCCGGATATATCCGGCCTTTTTGTTTACTGGGTAATTTTAAGAGGATCTATATCTGGTGGAGGTAATTGCCCAGGTTTCAATTCAGTAGGTTTATAAAGCAATGTTGGGTCTTCTCCAACATTCAATACAACAAATTCAACCCTTCTGTTAACACCTCTACCCTGAGGAGTCAAATTAGTATCGATCGGTTTTGCTTCGCCATAACCTTTAGAATGAATAACATTTGCAACTCCTTTAGATACAAGGTAGGTAACCACAGAATGGGCTCTTCTTTGAGATAATGCCAGGTTATATCCATCATTACCAACATTATCAGTATGACCTCCAATTTCTACCTCAAGATTTGGTGCATCCTTCAATATGTCTGCAATCCTGTCTAATTCCCAGAATGAATACTTTTCTAAGACGTGGCTATTATACTTAAAAAGAATATTTCTGATTGTAAATGTTAAGCCTTTCTCAATTTTTTTCAGATAGAAATTCTTCTCCTGACGTTTCACCTTTTCAATATACAGCA
>JACMRH010000063.1 GCA_014376535.1 Cytophagales bacterium
ATTAAAGATGAGTTAAACCTGGGGGCTTCTTTATTATATTCTGAAACACTGTTGGTTGGCCCAATGTATAGAAATCTTTATGGTCTTGGTTTTATTGCTGGCTTCTATTTTGATTCAGGTAAAGATAAATTACTGTTCTCATTCACTTATAATTCTCCACTTCTTTCCAGAGCCCCTGTACTACAAAATTCAATGGAGATCGGTTTGGGATTTAAGGTTTATTAATAATATTAAATCCATTTTATTGTTTTTGAATTTTTTTAAATAAAAAGTATAAAGTTTCGTTACCATATGTTTGCTCGATTTGCTTTTAGTTTAAGCAAATGTGTATGATATTACAAAAACAATTTTCAAACTGTGTTAATCGTAAAAAGCCTGGCATTCTAGTTTTAAGTTTTTTAATACTTACACTAACCCTTCAGGGACAAAGCTTTAAGTATCTTAATGACACTAGCCTCAGTAATTTTTATCAAATTAAGTTGGCTTTTGAAAACGATTGGTTCAAAGAAAATGGAACAATTGCAAAGCCAAATCTACGGATAGATCAATCCAACCAGGAAATAGAAGGAACATTTCATGAAAAGGAAAATGAATTTATTCATTTCAAAAGATGGGAAAGCTTTGTGGCCCCACGTGTATATCCTAGCGGAGATCTATCATTAATCTCCAGCACCTACGACAATTTTAAGACTTATAAAGAAGGACAGGAACCATCTAAAAGCAATTTTCGCCTGGAAGCTACACCTGTTTGGAGTTTTGTTGGGCCATCTGGTGCAAACGATAATGGCAGAAATGCCGGTAGGATGAACTTTGTTCGCTTCGATCCTAAAAACACAAACACTGTATATGCTGGCGCACCAGCAGGTGGACTTTGGAAATCTTTAAATGGTGGAGGATTATGGAGACCTATATCTGATTTTTTGCCATCAATAGGTTGTTCTGATCTTGGAATTGATCCTATAAACACGGATATATTGTACCTGGCAACGGGTGATAACGATGGCGGAAGTACCAGAAGCATCGGTATAATGAAATCAACGGACGGAGGACTGAATTGGGCTGAAACTGGTCTGAAATGGACTCCTAATCAAAACAGGCAGATAAGCAGGGTTTTGGTGAATCCTCTTAATACTCAGATTGTGTTATGCTTTGGTTCCCAGGGAGTTTACAGAAGTACAAATGGTGGAACAACATGGACGCAGACTCTAGCAAATGTTGGTTATATAAAAGATGCTGAATTGAAACCAGGCGACCCAAATATTGTATACGCAGTTAGTAACAGGCTATATAGGTCTACAGATGGAGGAGCAAGTTTTACAATCGTCAATGGAGGTAATCCTACAGCAGATGTAGGAAGAATGAGTTTGGATGTAACTCCAGCAAATCCAAATTATGTTTATTTATTTGCTGCAAAAGCAAATGGAGATTTTAAAGGCCTTTATAGATCTGAAGATTCTGGAATAAATTTTACACTCAGATCTGATGCAAATGCACCAAATGTTTTAGGTTATAATGGAACGTATGGAAGTGGAAATCAAACTGGGTACGATATGGCCTTTTCAGCATGCAAAGCTGATGCAAACCTGATAATTGGAGCTGGAGTAAGAAACTGGAAATCAACTGATGGAGGAATAACCTGGACAGTTGCAACACAAGACTGTCAAACAGCCAGCCTTGAACTGCATTGGGATATACATTACCTGGAATTTATGCCAGGAAGTACTACTACAGCTTTTGCTGCGTGTGATGGTGGCGTTTATAAAACTGTAAATACCGGAACCTGCTGGTCAGCAATTAATCAAAATAACATTTCTGTGAATCAGATTTATGGCTTTGGAGTAGCAAGCGATAATCCAGAAATTATGATATCTGGCCATCAGGACGGAGCAACTGTTGTTCATACAAATGGCACATACAGAAGCGCTTTGGGGGGCGATGGGTTTCAGGCATTTGTAGATCGCACTAACAGTAAAATTTTGTATGGAGAATTGTATTTTGGAGGTTTTAGCAGAAGTATCAACGGTGGATTAAACTGGACCTGGCTTGCCGATAATCCTGGATTGATAAACCTTGATGGTGCCTGGAATACACCGTGGTGTCAGGATCCAATTGAGGCCAATTCGCTGTGGGCAGGGTATGACCAGGTGCTAAAATCTACAGATAAAGGTGATAACTGGACTCAGATTGGAATTTTACCTGGAAACGGAAAAATGCGGGACGTTAAAGTAGCTCCTTCCGATAATAAAGTTGTTTATGCTGCCAGGCCAAGAGAATTATATATCACGCGGAACAACGGCTCTAGCTGGACAAACATAACTGCTGGACTGCCTGTTTTGGAAATTACCTGCATGGCTATCAGTGAAAAAGATCCATTACATGCCTGGGTGACTTGTTCCGGTTATACAGCTAACCAAAAAGTATATGAAACGTTTAACGGAGGAACATCGTGGGCCAGCATTTCTACAGGATTGCCTAATCTTCCAGTTAATTGCATTCAATATGTGCCTGGTTCTGCAAACAATGAAATTTATGTAGGTTGTGATGTAGGGGTTTATTATAAAAATTCAACAGTCAATACTTGGGTGCCTTATTTTGAAGGATTAGCATACACACCTGTTTTCGATATAGAAATATATTCAAAAGGAAAAGAAATCAGAGTTGCAACACATGGTAGAGGTATTTGGAAAGCACCTTTGTATGTACCCACTGTGACAGCATTAGAAAATATAAATAATGGAAATTCTTATATAAATCATATTGATTCTGATATATTTACTATTTATCCAAATCCAGTTGATAATTTTCTAATGGTTGTTGCTCCAGGAAGTTTATCGTCAATAAAAATAACAGACTTAAAAGGAAGGAAGTTTGCTAGTCCGGAGTTTGAAACAACAGGACTTGTGTTTTTAAATGATTTCTCAAAAGGCGTTTATATAATGGAAGTCGAGATAACCGACGGTCGTAAATGGGTTAAAAAAATAGTGAAACAATAAAAGCATGAAAAATAACAATTACTCAAAGACATTCTGGGTTTTCTTAATCCTAGTTATAAGTGTAAGCAACATGCTGTTTTCTCAGCCTTTAGGCAATAAGCCGGAATTTTTGGAAGGAGTAAGGCCGAATTTTTACAAGATGCAGCGAAAGGCGGATAAACATTTTAAAAAACATCCTGTTTCTCAGCTTCGGGAAGAAGCAGATACTTCAACACAGGAAATAGATTTTGAAAAGGAATATGACCGTGAAGAAGACAATGAATACCATCGTTATAAAAGATGGGAATGGTATTGGAGAGACAGGATCAATACAGATGGCTCATTCCCAGATGCCCAAAATTTGTATGAAATCTATAAACAGCAGCAAGCTTCAGGTAATTACAGGTTAGAATCTGTTAATCCAACCTGGACCGATATTAGCATGAGTAAGAATAGTGGTGGCTATTGGGGAATGGGAAGGACACAATCCGTAGCCATTAATCCAAAAAATTCTCTCGAGTTTTATACAACATCTAATGGGGGAGGAGTATGGAAAACAATAGATGGCGGGAAAACATATAAACCTGTAGGCGATCAGTTGCCAATGCTATTTTGTGGAAAAGTAATAATTGACCATACCAACACAAACACTGTATATGTTTCTACTGGTGAAGATCATAGTAATTCGGGCGGCCTTGGAATTTTTAAATCGACTGATGGAGGTATTACATGGAATACGACCGGACTAACTGCTACAAGGACAAATACTATTGCAGTTAAAACCATTGCAATGAATCCTGTAAACTCAAGTATCATGCTTGCTGCAACCAACAAAGGTCTATACAGGACCATAAACGGTGGCGGATTTTGGACTGTGGTACGGACCGGGAATTACTCAGACCTTGCTTATAAACCCCTGGATGGCAACACAGTTTATGCCTCAACCAATGCCGATATGTTCAGATCATTGGATGGTGGTGTTACCTGGAATCAGGTTACAACTTTGAACAATAATACTGAAACGCGTATTTCAACCTCACTTTCAGATCCTTCTTATGTTGTTTTTGCTTTGATAAAAACAGGGGCCACCGGACAAATGTATGTTTCCAGGAATAGCGGAGCCAGTTTCAATTTATTCTCAAACATAGGCGATGGATGTGAATTTCATGTTTCAAATGCCAATATCAATAATGTGTACTGCGGTTGCGTTGATAATTTCAGATCAAAAGACGGAGGACTGACCTGGGCAAAATTCACTTACTGGAGCGGCGGGAATGGTCTGCCGGAAGTTCATGCAGATAACCATGGTATCAATTTCGATCCATCTAAACCTTATGAAATTTACATCTCCAACGATGGGGGAGTTGATAAATTTAATGAACAAACTAACACCTGGACAAGACTTTCCAACGGCCTGGCTATCACTATGTATTATCAAATAGCTGTTGCTCAAACAGATCCAGTTGTAATTGCCGGAGGTACCCAGGACAATGGGGGGAATATGCGTAAAAGAACCGGTTTATGGAGTAATACGACAGGTGGTGATGCAACCATGTGCCTGATTGATCCTTCCAATGATCAGATCACTTACTCTCAATACATAAACGGAGATGGAATAACCAGGACAACTAATGCCTGGACATCACGGACCGCCCTGGATAATAATATACTTGCTGCCGGGGTTGTTGCTGGTGATGGAGATTGGGCAACACCTTTTGCTATCCATGAGGCTAACCCAACCATACTTGTAGCTGGTTATAAAGATGTTATATTATCAACAAACAGAGGTGACACGTGGAAGAAGATAAGTGCAGGATTAGAAACCGCTAATCTGAAAAAAATCGCAATTTCTGCAACAAATGCAAACTATATCTATGCTGCAAATGGCTCATCATTTTACAGAACCTTTGATCAGGGAGCTTCTGCCTGGTCAAAAACAATTCATCCGGGTGGGGGCATTTCTTACATCATAGTTCATCCAACTGACCCAAAAACAGTATATACATCCAACAATGGAGGAAATGGTAAAAGAGTGTATAAATCTATTGATGGAGGCATAAACTGGACTAACCTTTCAGCCGGTTTGCCAAACGATGTTGCGGTAACTTGTATTGCTTATGAGAAAAAATCGAACGAAGCATTATATGTCGGTACGCCAATTGGAGTGTTTTATAAAAATGCAACGATGACTTCCTGGATTTATTTTGGAACAGGTTTGCCAAATACCTCTATTACCGATTTGCAGATTTCATATTCAGCTAAAAAGCTCCGCGCCGGAACTTTTGGGAGAGGAATATGGGAAGCTGATTTATATAGTTCTGCTATAACAGGAGGTGCTGATGAACCGTTGGCTGCAGAAGGTACTTCTAAAGTGTATCCCAATCCTTTTCATGATGGTTTTTTTGTAAGGGATTATGCAAATGTTACAAAGCTCAGAATCCTTTCTCTTGAGGGAGTTCTGGTTGAAGAGCCTGTTATGTTAGTTTCTGGAGAAATTAATACAGGAAATTTACCTAAAGGACATTATATTTTGGAAATAATAGAAAAGGATGGAATAACAACTACTAGAAAGATTGTAAAGGAATAAATTTTAAAATAATCAAATTAATGTAAGGTTTTTCGATTTTTTTTACATTAATTTGATTCATAAACCAGACTAATTAAATTTTTTAATTTGTTAGTTATCTAACTTCCAGTTTTCATACAAATTTCTTATCTGTAAACAGTCCGAAAAGTATATTCTACTTTTTTCGGAGATACGCAGTATTTATTCAGTTTTATTTACCATTTTATTTATATATAACTCTTAACCCTTGTCATCTTAAACCGTAAACGTTATGAAAAAAATTATCTTTTTTGGAGCATTACTATCGTCTTTTATTTCATCTAAGGGACAATTTATTACCACGGGAATACCTTCCGCATCTACAATTTATGAAAGTGCCAAGGTTGGTATAGGACATACAGCATCTACAACGGTGTCTGAAAAATTACATATAAATAGTGGAAATTTTAGAATTACTGGTACATCAACTACTTCGCCAGCCACTTATACACCAGCAAGTATTACAGCAGGCGCACTTCTAATTGGCAATAATGCAGGAACTAATAGCTGGATGCAATCATATGGGATTAACAATACAACTTATGCGACTCTCTTGTTAAATCCAAAAGGCGGAAAAGTAGGAATAGGCATAACAACAGCTCCTACTGCGACACTGGAAATTGGAAATGCTTCATCAGCAACGATAAAACTAAGTACAACTGGAACTGCTCTCCCTCAAGGAAGTGGAATTACATTTCATACAGGAGCTTATATTTCCACATCAACTTATCCTGCTCCGGGAAGTGGAACATTATCTATAGACAATTCAACATCTGCTATTAATATTTTTGGAGGTTCACTTGCTTTTCGTGGTCCATCTAGTTTTCTTGATAAAGTATATATTGGGTCATCATGGCCGGCGTCTGGAGCACATACTGATTACAAATTATCTGTAGATGGTAAACTTGTTGTTAAATCATGCTATGTAACCAGTGTCGGGTGGGCAGATTTTGTTTTCGATAAAAACTACAATTTACAGTCACTTTCAGAAGTTGAAAACTTCATAAAGGAAAACGGCCATTTGCCAGAAATTCCTTCAGCTACGGAAATTGAAGAAAACGGAATGAATGTAAGTGAATTATTAAAACTTCAGATGCAAAAAATTGAAGAACTTACTTTACACCTGATTGAAATGAAAAAGGAAATAGAAACTCTTAAGAAATAATACTTATAGACCTATATCATGAAGAAGATATTTATACTATGGCTATTAATTCTAAATGGATTAATTGCTTATTCACAACAATGGCAGGACATTGGGCCATTTGAAAGGCCAGCTGGCGCAGATCTTAAAAACTCTGGATTCTCGGCCAATATCCAAGTTCAGGTTGTACCTGTAGAGGGAAGCACTAATCCTTATATTTATACTTTAAGTCAATTAGGAATATTTAAATCAACAGATGGGGGCGCTAATTTTACCTGTATTACAAAGAAATCTACCTTACCAGGATCTAATTTACCAGAACTAGGGTTTTCTTTCTCTAGGTTTTATGTTAACCCGAATAACATAAATCAAATTTTGGTATCTTTTAGTTACCCCAACCCATCATTACAAATATATTTGAGTAATAATGGAGGGATCGATTGGTCAAATTTTACTGGTAGTATAACTGCCGGATGTGATAATCCTGTATTCTCCATTGACCCGTCATCAACTTCTGATGACATTTATATGGGATTGTCTGATGCTGGAACATCTGTTTATAAATGTAGCCTGAAAACAACACTCACACCATGGTCCAAAGTTACCAGCATTCCCGACATCGGAATTAAAGATATTGTGTTTGTTAAGAGTAATAGTACTCCTACTAAAACTTACTCTTATATATCAGGCAGAAGTGCTATTTATGAAAGGAATGCAGGTTCCTGGGCTTTGATGGATATGTCAGGTATAAGCTCCGCCGCTCTGATAAATTCGGATTTAGGACCAGGAGTTAATAATATTGCATATGATTTTAGAATAACTGTTAACTCCAATGGAACTTTATATGCACTTGCCATGCCTACTCAAGGAGATGGATCATCAAGTGGTATAACAAGGCAATTTGATGGTGGTTTGTATTTATATTCACCTCTAAACACTAAAAAATGGACATTTAAATGTAAATACACTTCCAGTGGCAATCATGGAGGATCCCCAGTCAGTATTTTGGTTTCACCATCTAATAATAATTTAGTTTTCTTAAATGATGATTATTTAAATTATTTTAACAACGGAGTTCAATATATAAATGATACATATGATTCTTATAATTGCAATAAGGCGCATGCAGACTTGCGCAGCTTAGCCTTTGATCCCAATGACGCAACAAAATTATATGTTGCAAACGATGGTTTTATATCCTTGTTCAGGGTTACTTCAGGTAATGTTGCCGCTAACTCCGATTGCAATGCCTGGGACTACTTAGGATGTGTTGGGCTGGGTGGAAGCGACATTATAGGGGCAGCAACATCACCGGATGATCCTAATGTTTTACTTGCTAATTTATGGGATCAAAATGCTTCTACAGTTGAATTTTATCCTACTAGAGTGTCACCAAATAAATGGAAGACTGTTGATTTTAAAAGAAGTGGCGAAAAACGTCATAGATTATTAGTTGTCTCTACTGTTAATAATAAAACTATTTATTTGGCAGCAGGAGGACCTAATTACGCGAACACGTTAGAAATTGTAGCTTATAATAACAATACTAATTCTCAAATTAAAACATTTTCAACAGATCCAGATGGATATCCCATTAGAGAAATTCTTAGAGATCCTATCGATCCCAGAATAAATTTTGTGGTTACTGAGAAAAGTATTTATAAATATAAAAATATCAGTTTGAATGGATCAAATCAGCTTATTAATAGTACTCCAGCTCTAATAATTTCCCCTCTTCAAACGATTTTTGAAAAAATTTTGGCTTTCGCTGTTGCGCCCACAGATATAAATAAAATGTATTTACAAGTTTTGTATGTTAATGGAACAGATAAATATTTAAATTTATACTCATCCACTCTAAATTCATCAAATCAACTGGTATGGATAGTAAATCGAGTACCCACTTCTGTTAGTGACTTAATTGTTAATCTTGATGCTGATGGTATAAAGGGAAGCGCTTCTTTGAGTGTTTCATTTAAAGATCCCAATAAACTATATTTCACAGGCAAGAATGTATATAAATACCTTGAGGGACCGCGTGTTTTTACAACTACAGATAAAGGTTTAAGTTACAATGAAATGGACCGGACAGGTTTACCCTGGCTATCAGATAACACTACAGCAATACCTTGGTCTATCATTTGTGAGAGAGGAACTAATGATAATCTTTACATGCTCACTTCAAGAGGTGTTTATTTGAAAAATGACTTCATGAACTCCTGGGATACTTTTGGAACTTCTAATACTTATCAGTTGCATTATAAGGCTGATATAAACTATAAATCCAATAAACTTACAACAGGTGGAAATACTGTAAGGCAAATAGGTTTGAAGTGTCCCTCTCAGATTAATAATTCAGTTACTTCTGTAGCTCCCCTTGGATGGTACGAGGCCAAATCAAATTTAACTTGTTCAATATCAGCTGCAACAAATAAATATTGGTTTAGGGCTGGAAGCGAGATTGCTTTAACGGATGGTTTTTCTTCTAATGCCGGAAGTGAAGGCTCAATATTTATTCATGGATGCGATGGTATTCCAGAAAGCACCATTTCTTACAGAAAAGAAACTGAAGTAGCAGTCAACGAAACTGAGGTTCCGATTTCTGAATCAACTGTAGAAAAGGGAGTTGTGTTGTATCCAAATCCATCATCTGGACCCTTCAAAATAAAGGTTACTACCGAGGCTGGAGAAGTTATTACAAATATTATCCTTAGGGATGCCTCTGGTAAAATTTTAAAAACAATAGATCCTTCTGTTTTTAAGGGAGAAATTGAAATAAACGAACGTTTTGAAAAATCTACAGAGGTTATTATTGTTGAAGTTATAACGAACAAAAGGTCATACAAATCTAAAATGATCAATTCATTACTTAAAAGTTCAGATCTTCATAAAAGTTTGAACAAATAATAATGTAATCACCATTTAAGCATCTCCAGATTGGAATGCTTAAATGGATTTTTTGAATAAAACTTCTTGGGTAGAACTCATATTTCAATATCAATAGCACTATTACTTCCACTTTTTATGAAATTGGTGGTGGGAAATTATTTGATTTCTACTAAAATTCACAATTACTGTTACACTAACTTTTTATATTCAGAATCAGCGATTAAACATACCTCAGTAATCACTTTTCATCAAAAAGATTTTAAGCATCTCAATTGGTTAGAAGATAATGAATTCCTGCTCACTGGAATCAAATACGATATAGTTAAAACTGAAAAAATTTCTTCCGACTCAATTAAAGTTTTTTGCGTTGCAGATAATCTTGAAACTTTCATAGAAAATAGTTTAGAAGAAAATTTTGAGAAAGATCATGATAAGTCATCTCAAAAAAGCTTGAAGAAAATCACTTCAGATGAATATTTTATTTGGGATTGGGAAAAGATAATTCTTATTTCTTTTTGGAGTCCACAACACTACACCATTTATAAGACAAGTTTTACTCAATTTTTTTCAGAATGCTCTCAAATACCTCCGGAAAGGGTTTAGATTTTTTATAACACCTGGTTACACAGGTAACATTTAGGAATCATTTGATTCCAGTTTTAATCTATTGTTCTAAATTCTATTAATCAAATTATGAAAACGATTTATTTCGCTTTTACAGGATTGCTATTTTCAATTTCATTATTCGCTCAAACAAGTCTAATCAAAGGTAAAATAGTTGATGTCAAAACTAATTTCCCTCTTATCGGAGCTACAGTTTTAACTTCTAAAACAACAGGAACCATTTCAGATCAAAATGGGGAATTTACTCTTGAATGCAATGATTCTATAGAAATTACTGTGTCTTACATTGGCTACAAGACTCAAACTCTAGTTACAAAATGCACTGAAATTTCTATTGGACTTCAACCCTCAGAAGTTCACCTTGAAGAAGTAGAGATTACCGCTACCTCAAACTCTAACAAGGCTATCTTAAACCAGCCTGAATCTATTGTGAAACTAAATGAGGTTGAACTGAAACGAGGTGCAGGACTATTTCTTGATGATGCTATAAATACAAATGTGCCCGGCGTTTACATGGAAAGAAGAAGTGTTGCAGCAGGTCAGCAATTTAACATTCGCGGATATGGAAACGGCGCCAGGGGTACAAACGGAGTCAACTGCAATTTTGACGGGCAGGGCTCAAAGGTTTATCTAAATAATATACCCATTACTGATGCAGAGGGCATCACTTTAATGGACGATATTGATTTTAATTCTATAAGCAATGTAGAAGTAATAAAGGGACCAGCAGGATCTTTGTATGGTTTGGCAATAGCAGGAGTTGTAAACTTGCAAACTAAAAAGGCCGAAAAGGGTAAGGTTTCCATTGGTCAAAATTCTTTGATTGGAAATTATGGCTTGCAGAGGTACACGACCAGTTTGCAAATCGGCGGTGAAAAATCTTCTCTATTGTTGAATTACGGCAACCAGAAATCAGACGGCTTTATGGTTCACAACAGATCGCACAAAGACTTTGTAAACGTTATGGGTGATTTTACTCTTAACCCGAAACAATCTATTACGACTTATCTGGGTTATAGCAACTCTTATGATGAAAGATCTGGAGAATTAACTGTGCTACAATATCAAAACAAAGACTATTCCGGGAATCCATCTTATATAAAAAACAATGCTCATTCTCAAATAATCAGCTTCAGGGCTGGGTTAGGACACACCTATAAATTCACAGAAAATATATCTAATACAACTACAGTGTTTGGTTCTGGTGTAAGCAACGATGCAAGTTCGGCAGGTGGATGGACAGACAAAAAGCCACTGAATTATGGATTAAGATCTACAATGAACATGAAGTTTCCATTAGGAACTAAGATTGGTCTTTCCAGTATTTCTGGAGTGGAATTACAAAGTCAGCAGGCTCAAATAATCGGGTACGGGATGGTGGCCGACAGTTCAAACTTAAGCGGATATAATATCATAGGTGCAATGAGAAGCAATCAGGCTACAATTTCATCTACATCTTCAGTCTTTTCCGAATGGACTCTTGCTTTACCTCATGAATTCTCCGTGACAGCCGGAGTGGGTTTAAGCAATATGTACATTGAATTAAATGACCGGTTCTATGTTGCCTCTAACAACAACCCAAAAAATCCGAAAGGAACGCACAATCCTACAAATTATAAAACATCTTATAATAATATGATTTCATCCCGGTTTGCTGTCAATAAAGTATTCAGTAAACAAACCTCTGTTTATGCATCTTACAGCCGAGGTTATAAAGCTCCGGTAAGTTCGTATTTCTTTATTCCCACAACCGGGCAAGTTAATTCTGATTTAAAGCCGGAAATAGGGGATCAGTTTGAAGTTGGAACAAAAGGCTCGTTGTTGAACGACAAGCTAGTATATCAGCTAGCATTCTTTAATTCCATATTTACAAATAAAATGACCAATGTATCAGTTCAAAATCCGGCTAATACTGCTACACTTTACAATTACGTAGCGAACGGTGGAAGTCAGGACAATAAGGGTATTGAGCTGCTGCTAAAATACACCGCTTATCAGTCTGATAATGGTTTTGTTAGTGCAATACGTCCTTTTGCAAACCTGGCCTATTCAGATTTTAGGTATGTCAATTTCAAAATTCAGTCTATTGGAAAAGACAAGTCTAAAAAGGATAGTGTAATAACAACAGATTACAGTGGAAATGCTGTTGCAGGAGTTGCTCCAATTACAGCAAATGTTGGATTAGATTTTATAACCAGGTTTGGGTTTTATGCCAACGCAAGTTTTAATTACAGAGATGCCATGCCTTTTACCTCAGACGGTTTAAATAAAACAACCGATTACAGTCTGATAAACTGCAAAATTGGTTTCCAGAAAATGCTGTTTAAGCATCTTGATCTTAACATTTATGCCGGAGGTGACAACCTGGCCAATACACAATACTTTTACATGGTCTTCCTAAATCAATTGCCAGACGCCTATTTACCTGCGCCACTGACAGCAAATTTTTATGGTGGGATTAATCTGAGATATATTTTCTGATTTTAAAAGAGGAGCAATAATGTTTGCTCCTCTTTCATTATGCATCAATATTGTTTTCTGAATTCATTTTTTGTTTCCTTATTTATCTGGGATTGATCCAGAACAATTTTTTTTGCGATTAGTTACCCCTAGATTTTTAGTTTGGTTTTCTTTCAAACCCTCCTTATTCTGGCAGAATTAAATCTTATATAAATAAGCTTTTTACATTTTTACTAATTTGTTATGATCATTTGTATGGTCACAAAATAGTTTTAACCTTTCGAATAGTCGTGCATAGGAAGTTCAATTACAATTTCTTTCTTATAATCGATCATATCAGTCGGCGAATTTGTTATTTTGGGAAGATTTAATAGGTTAGAATTAGGCTAATATATGGTGAAGACTTAAAAATAATTTTTATAGTTTCCTGATCAACTATAGCCTAATCATTTTTTTAATATTGGCTAGATTAAATTCAGTAATATCAGCCTGAAAACTAATCATTCATTTTATAAATGCAATTCTATTTTTTGATGGCATACTTTTCGTTTAGAAAGGTTCGTATGAATTTTAATAATAATTTAAACTAGCATTGTGAAACGACCTGACTTTATACTTTTAGTAGACGATGACCAAATAACCAATTATCTCACTCAAAGACTGCTTACCCGACTGAATCCTTCTGCAACTGTAAGAATAGCTAACAATGGAGAAGAAGCATTACGGATAATTAAAGAAACTGCCGATGTAGATCATATTTCTCCTGATCTCATATTGTTAGATGTAAATATGCCTGTAATGAATGGGATTGAATTTATGAGTGCTTTAACTGAAAGCGATTACAGGGATCACAGCAGGATAGTTGCAGTAACTACCTCTAGTAATAAAAATGATTTTGCCGCTTTAAGAAAATATGGTATAGATGAAATTATTCTAAAACCACTCACCCCCAGCCGCATGGCTGAATTGATGGCTGAATGACAACAACAGTATTAGGGCTTCTTTGATATCTACCAGTAGTTTATAAAAAGCTAATAAGCTTTAAGTTTGCTATCTTGCTTTCAAATCTTCGACTTTTAAGGTTATGAAAATAAGGTATCAGCTTACCTTTTTGTTTACCACCATTGTGGCTTCCTTTCTTTTTGTGTTTTGTTTATCAGTGTATTTTTTTTATTCACAGTTCAGAGAAAGAGAATTTTTTAGTCGTTTAAAAGAAAAAGCACATTACACAGCTGAATTATGGGATTTTGAAGAAGATCCTAAAAAATTGTTCCAGTTTATGTACGATATGAACCTTACAAGTTTATACAGTGAACAGGTACGCATCTTAAAAAATTGGCAGGAAAACGAGTATGTAAGTGATAAAGAAGCCGAAAAGGTCATTTCATTTGAACAATATAAAAGGATAGCATCTGGAAAACAGCTTCGTGCCCGAAAAGGAGAACGGGAAATTCTCGGTTTATTATACAAAAGCAAAAATAAGGGCAATTATGTAATTATAGTATCAGCTGTTGATAAGTTCGGACTTGGTAAATTGGATACACTTTTTGCCATTTTAGCTACCGGATGGGCTCTAAGTGTAATATTTGTGATGTTGGCTGGCTACTTTTTTGCTGGAAACATTCTTAAGCCAATCTCCGAAATCATAAATGAAGTAAGTGAGATTAGTTTTACAAATATGCAAAAGCGGCTTAGTAACAGGCCTGGCAAAGACGAAATTTCAGAACTTTCCAGAACTTTCAATCAACTGCTGTCCCGGTTAGAGGACTCTTTTAAAATGCAAAAAAGCTTTGTTTCAAATGCATCTCACGAAATCAGAAATCCATTAGCATCTATAAAAGCTCAGCTTGATGTTACAATGTTGAAAGAACGTGATGTAGAAGAATATGGTGTTTTATTGAAATCTTTATCGCAGGATATTGACCGGATGATCAAAATAGCAAACGGCTTATTGGAACTGGCTAAAGTAAGTGGCGATTTTACATTTGTTCAATTTGAAACCTGTCGGGTAGATGAAATAATTTTAGAAGCAGCCAATAGCCTCGTAAGATATAAGCCTGAATATAATTTTACTTTTGATTATGAAACCTTGCCTGAGGAAGAAGATCTTCTGGTTAGTGGATCTTCTGATTTATTATACTCCGCATTTTATAATATTATAGAAAATGGATGCAAATATTCTAATAACCATAAAGTTGCTATCAAATTAAGTTTTAGTAAAAATGAAATAATACTTCAATTTCAGGATCAGGGAATTGGAATTTCCAATGAAGACAATAAAAGGATTTTTGAGCCTTTTTACAGAAGTGAAGTAGCCAGGGAATATACAGGAATTGGTTTAGGATTGTCTTTGGTACAAAAAATTATTCAGCAGCACAAAGGCAAAATCACTATCCATTCTGAGGAGGGTGTTGGAACTCTCGTTACAGTTAAGCTTAATAAAAAGAGTCCATATTTTTGAAATCATAATTCAAGGCAATAATTTCTTCATAAACTTTGTAAAAAACTTAGTGTTCTTTGTGTTTATTTAAAAAGCTGAGGAATTTCCCAAATGGAGTCAATTCAATTCATAGATTGCTATTTACCCCTTGCTTTATCCGGCACGTTTACCTACAAGTTGCCAATAGAATTTCAAGATAAATTGGTTCAGGGAAGCCTTGTAGTGGTTCCTTTCAATGAAAGAAACATTTATACCGGCATTGTTAAGCGTGTACATTCTCAGCCACCAGTTGGTTACATCGTAAAGAATGCTATAGAAATACTTGAACAAGAACCTGTTTTCCATCCCACACAATTAAAGCTATTAGATTGGATTAGTGAATATTATATGGCAGAGCCAGGCCTGACTTTTCATGCTGCACTTCCTGCCGGGTTTAAAATCTCAACAGAATCTAAAATCCAGATACATCCTGCTTTCGAAGAAGATGAAACAACGCAATTGTCTGAAAATGAAGGGAAATTATTAGACGCACTTAAAACTGTGCCTGCCTTAACTTATGCTGACGCATTAAAAGTCACCAGAACTAAAACCCTTTACCATATACTTCAATCCTTAAAAAAGAAGCAGGCTATTCTTTTGTTTGAAGAATATAAACACATTTATAAGCCCAGAATTATTCAGAAAATAAGGTTAGCTGAAAAATTTATTATTGACAGAGAATTACTGAAGGAGCTGATGGACAGCATCTCAGGACAAGAGAAGCAAGAAAATGTATTGCTAAAATACTTGCAGGATGTACCTGTTTGGAATGATAAAACTATTAATCAATCAGGTATTCCGAAAAACGTTTTCAATGGTAATGATTTTTCAGGATCTGCACTTAAGACCTTAATTAAAAAAGGTGTTTTTGAAGAATTTAAGGAAATTACTTCCAGGGAAAATATTGTAACCGAAGAGTTAAAGAAAGACTATCAATTATCCGATATACAAGAGATTGCCTTACAAAGAATAAGGGAATTATTTCTGCAAAAGGATATTGTTTTGTTGCAGGGTATTACCGGAAGCGGTAAAACGGAAATTTATATCAGTTTGGTGCAGGAGCAAATTGCAGCTGGTAAACAGGTTTTGTTTTTAATGCCAGAAATTGCCCTAACAACCCACATGACCTCTCGTTTGGTTAAATATTTTGGTAAAGAGCTAGATACTTATCATTCCAGGCTGTCTGAAAACGAAAGAGTAGAAACATGGAAAAAAGTGCAGGATGGAACAAGCCTTCTGGTATTAGGGGCAAGGTCTTCTGTTTTTCTTCCATTCAAAAACCTGGGATTAATTATCATTGATGAGGAACATGACTCTTCCTTTAAACAAAATGAAAAGACTCCACGATATCAGGCCAGAGATACAGCCTTGGTTTTAGCAAAACTGAGTGGTGCAAAAACATTATTAGGTTCCGCAACACCATCACTGGAAAGTTATTACAAAGCCAAATCAGGGATTTATGGATATGTAAGATTAGATACAAGGCATGGTCAATCTTTGATGCCACTTATCCAATTTGCAGATTTAAAAGCAGACAGGAAAAATACCGCTTTGCCTAATCCGCATATGGAATATTCAACCTTCCTTATTAAATCACTTGAAGAAAGTTTGGAAGCAAAAGAGCAATCACTATTATTTCAAAACAGAAGAGGTTATGCGCCTTATTTGTGCTGTGAAACCTGTGGCTGGGTATCTATGTGCAAGCAATGTGCAGTTTCCCTTACCTACCACCAAAGAGATAAAAGACTAAAATGTCATTATTGCGGACATCAGGAAAAGGTGTCGGCTACTTGTCCAGCCTGCAATTCAGCACGACTGACCACCAAAGGCTTAGGCACTGAAAAGATTGAAGAAGACCTGGCAGCCTTATTGCCTAAAGCCAGAGTTCAAAGAATGGACCAGGATACAACCAGGACTAAAAATGCTTTTAAAAATATTTATGATGGTCTTAATAAAGGGGAAATTGATATTCTGGTCGGTACCCAAATGATTACCAAAGGACTGGATTTCGAAAAAATTAATTTAGCAGGAGTCCTAAATGCAGATCAAATGATGTATTTCCCCGATTTTAGAGCAAATGAAAGGGCTTTTCAAATGCTTACACAAGTAGCAGGGAGAACTGGCAGGAGAGAAATACAGGGAAAGGTCATCATCCAGACTTTCAATCCTTCTCATTATTTGCTTCAATTTCTTCAGCAAAACGATATTGATGGTTTTTATGAGAGAGAAATTCAGGAAAGGGAAAAATTTCATTACCCGCCTTTTACAAGGTTGATAAAGCTTACTTTTAAGGATAAAGACAAAAATACCTGTGAACTTTCTGCAAATTTTATTGCCGTTAAATTGAGAAAGCTATTTGGCGGTGCAAGAGTTTTAGGCCCTGAATGGCCGCCTGTTGACCGAATTAACAATATGTATTTGAAAGAAATACTTCTGAAATTCGAAAGGGACAAAATTGATATTGCCAAAACGAAATTACTTTTAAAGAACGCTATTTCAGAATTTCATAAGGACAAAACCTATAAAAGCACCATTTTAGTCCTGGATGTAGATCCTTATTGATCTTTTTAATTGACATATAAAGGTTTTAAAGATCAAGGCCTTTTTTTTTCGGTCAAAACTAAGGTACTTTTGTTGAGTCCGGAATTACACTTCATCAAATGCTAAAAAGACTTTCTTTTCTAATATTTTCAATGTTTTTGTGCCTTCAGCTGCAAGCTCAACGTGCACCTGTAGGATTCAAAACCCGGATTGTCAATTTTGGAAAAGTAAAAGAAACAGCAGGGAAAATATTTTATGACTTTGTCTATTTCAATAGGGGAGAAGGCCCTCTAAGAATAGAAAAGGTGGCTGCAGCATGTGGTTGTACAGCAGCAGATTATACACCTGTGGCAGTGCCAAAAGATAGTTCGGGCCACATCAAAGTAAGTTATAATACTACCAATAGGCCGGGCGAGATTAATAAAACTATTTCCATTTACTTTGTTGGATACCCTGAGCCAGAAATCCTTACTCTAAAAGGAATTGTTATTGGTAGTCACCGGTTAATAGAACGTGAATTGGTCTACCGTTACGGAAACCTCCGATTTCAATCCAGCACGTTAAATTTTGGAACAGTCAGAACCGGGCTCCCTGAAAAAAGAGAATATGAATTTTACAATGCAGGTACCAAAGACATTCAATTGAAGCAATTACAATACGATACAAATTTTATGAAAGTATCGATTAAAAAGACAACTCTGAAGCCGAAAGAAATATCAAAAATGATTGTGAAATATGATGCGGTAAAAAGAAAAGACTGGGGTTTTGTAACTGATACTATTCACCTGATCACAACAGACGATTCTATGGCTGTTAAGTCCTTGCCCGTTATTGCTCATATTGAAGAATATTTTCCGCTAAAAGAAATTATAGCAATTGAAAACAGCCCTAAGATCAAATTTGAAAAAACAGAACAGCATTTGGGCTCTGTTAAAGAAGGTGGTACAGTCAGCAATATTTTTAAATTGACGAATGATGGAAAGGTTGACCTGGTAATAAGGAAAATAGTTCCCGGATGCAAATGCCTCACATTTGAAACACCAAAGTATATCCTTAAACCAGGTGAGGCCAGCACAATAAAAGTAACAATGGACACCAAATACCGTGAAGGAGTGCAGAATAAAAATATTACCGTAATCAGCAATTCTCCTTCATCGCCAAGCGTCAATTTGTGGATTAGGGTTAATGTTATTAGTAATTGAATTATGAATTATGAATTATGAATTATGAATTATGAATAAATTACTTATTGGACTTTTATTGTTAATGATCTTTTCGGCTTGTAAAAAGGAAACACAAACTGAAGCCAACGTTTTGGAAAAAGAGAAAATGGTGACAGTTTTAACTCAACTTCACCTTGCAGAAGCATATGTAAATGCTAACTACACTTTTTCAGACTCAGCAAGATATCTCTATAAAAGCTTAGAAGACTCGATCTTGAAATCTCAAGGAACCAACCTTGCAGTTTTTGATTCTAGCCTGGCTTATTATCAAAAGGATGTAAAAAGTATGGATGAAATTTATGCTGCTTCCATTGACAGTTTGAGCTTGATGGAAGGGATTTCGAAATAGTTTACATAGATTTAAACCAACAAAAAAAAGGTGGTCAAATTCTAACCACCTTTTTTGATTAAGAAGTTTATTTGGAAAATTACTTCAAATCGTATCTGCCCAAATTCATCACCTTCGTCCACGCAGCGATAAAGTCATTTACGAACTTTTCTTCACCATCTACACAACCATAAACTTCGGCTAAGGCGCGAAGCTCAGAGTTTGAACCAAAAATAAGGTCTACCCTTGTACCAATCCATTTAATGTCACCTGTTTTGCGGTCGGTTCCGACAAAGGAATCTTCTGTTTCTGAAACAGCTTGCCATTTGGTGGTTAAGTCCAGTAGATTTACAAAGAAATCGTTTGTTAAAACTTCTGATCGTTTTGTGAAGACACCATTTTGTGAGTGATCAAAATTTGCATTTAAAACTCTCATTCCACCCACCAAAACTGTTAGCTCGGGTGCCGTCAAGGTCATTAATTGAGCTTTGTCAATCAAAATTTCCTCTGCCGACAGTGTATGACTAGGTTTTTTGTAATTCCTGAATCCATCAGCAATGGGTTCAAGTACAGCAAATGATACAATATCAGTTTGTTCCTGGGATGCGTCTGCTCTTCCTGGGATAAATGGTACAATAACTCTATGTCCTGCATTGTTAGATGCTTTTTCAATTCCCGCATTTCCACTTAAAACAATTAAGTCCGCCATTGAAACCATCTTTCCACCTGTATTGGAAATGTTGAACTCATTTTTAATCTTCTCTAAAACTTCCAAAACCTTTGCTAACTGCGAAGGATTGTTCACTTTCCAATCCTTTTGAGGTGCTAATCTCAAGCGTCCTCCATTCGTTCCTCCACGTTTGTCTGAACCACGGAAAGTTGAAGCAGATGCCCAGGCTGTCGAAACTAATTCAGAAACTGATAGTCCGGAAGCCAGTATTTTGGACTTAAATTCTTCTATATCCTGATCCTCAATAAGTTGATAGTCAATTTTTGGAATTGGATCCTGCCAGATTAGCTCTTCATTTGGAACTTCAGGTCCGAGGTATCGTGCTATTGGGCCCATGTCTCTATGAGTCAATTTAAACCATGCTTTGGCAAAAGCGTCTCCAAATTGATCTGGGTTTTCAAAAAAGCGCCTTGAAATTTTCTCATAAGCAGGATCTTCTTTCATTGAAAGATCTGTAGTAAGCATAAAAGGTGCATGCTTTTTGTTAGGGTCATGAGCATCAGGCACTAAGTCTGCACCCGCATTGTCTTTTGGTTTCCATTGATGCGCTCCTGCCGGGCTTTTTGTAAGCTCCCATTCATATCCGAAAAGGTTTTCGAAGTAATTATTGCTCCACTGGGTTGGTGTAGTCGTCCAGGCCCCTTCAAGGCCGCTTGTAATAGTGTGTCCGGCATTGCCGGTTCCAAAGCTGTTTTTCCAACCCTGACTTTGTTCTGCAATTCCTGCTCCTGCTGGTTGTACTCCAACATGTTCAACCGGGTCCGCTGCCCCATGAGATTTTCCAAATGAATGCCCACCAGCAATAAGTGCAACTGTTTCCTCATCATTCATGGCCATGCGACCAAATGTTTCACGAATATCCCGTGCTGCTGCAATAGGATCTGGGTTACTATTTGGTCCTTCAGGATTTACATAAATCAAACCCATCTGAACAGCTCCAAGTGGATTTTCAAGTTCTCGGTCGCCTGTATAACGCTTATCGCCCAACCATTCTTTTTCAGGTCCCCAATATATATCTTCCTGAGGTTCCCAAACATCTTCACGTCCGCCGGCAAATCCAAAAGTTTTAAAGCCCATTGATTCCATGGCGCAGTTTCCGGCAAGGACCATCAAATCTGCCCAGGATATTTTCTTTCCGTATTTTTGCTTGATCGGCCAAAGAAGTAATCTTGCTTTATCCAGGTTTGCATTATCTGGCCAGCTATTTAATGGTGCAAAACGTTGAGTTCCTGATCCAGAACCACCTCGTCCATCCCCAATTCTGTATGTCCCTGCACTGTGCCAGGCCATTCTAATAAAGAATGGACCGTAATGGCCATAATCTGCTGGCCACCAGTCTTGAGAACTTATCATCAAGTCAAAAATATCTTTTTTTAGAGCTGCGAAATCTAGTTTTTTAAATTCTTCAGCATAGTTAAAAGATCTTTCCATGGGATTAGAAAGCGAAGAATGTTGGCGAAGAATACTTAGATTAAGCATGTTTGGCCACCAGTCTCGATTTCTATGTCCGGTATTGGAACTTTGTTTTATTGCGCCACCAGAGAACGGGCATTTGCTCTCATTACTTGGCGTTTGGGTTGTCGTTACTGCTGATGCAGGTGTTTTTTCATTCTCCATATTGCAATCTTTTATTTCATTGTCTTGCAATCTAAGAATTAGATAGAGTTAGTTTTCATCTATTTTGTTTATGTATGCATAGATATTTAATATATGATTATAACTGATTACTTAAGTTAGTTTAACATACATTTCTCGTACGAAAAATTCACCCTAGCATCTCCCCACTACACTAATGGAAAAATCAAAACGTATTGGCAATAATAGGAAGTGCAAGTTCTGACTCAGCAAACTTAAAGTTGGTAGAAAAAATAGCCATCCTGAAAGGAACTCAATTCAACCTGACAATTTTAAATAATCTAAAAAACCTTCCTCATTTTGATCCTGAGCTTTCATCTGACAACCCATCCAAAGCAATTATTAATTTGCGAAATCAGATAGACAAAGCTGATGGGATCATAATCTGTACACCAGAATATGTTTTTAGCATACCAAGTGGATTAAAAACTGCTATAGAATGGTGTATTTCTACAACCATTTTTGCAGACAAACCCTGTGGACTTATAACAGCTTCAGCAAGTGGAGTAAAGGATATGTAGAATTACAGCTAATTATGAAACGGTTATGGCCAAGTTCACAAACGACACTACTTTATTAATCCAGGGAATAAAGGTGAAATTTGATGAGCAAGGAAATTTAGCAGATATTCAAACTTTGAATCAGCTTGAAAATTTGGTAAAGGCTTTGATTAAGATGATGACAACGAAATAGTGATTTGGTTTATCCATTTTTTGAAATCATGTATATGGATATATTTTTTCTTTTATGTTAGGACACCACTCGATATGTAAATAATTATGTAATTGCATATCTGGCAGCTATTAAAAGTTTCCGCCATATACAACAACAAACAAAAACATTTTTGAGATGAGAGCAATAGTATATACAAGATATGGACCGCCGGATGTTGTTAAATTAACTGATATTACTAAACCAATACCAAAAAATAATGAATTGTTAATTAAAGTTTATGCATCTACGGTAAACAGAACCGACGCAGGTTTCCGTAGCGCAGAATATTTTATTTCCAGATTTTGGACTGGATTATTACGGCCAAAATTTCAAGTACTAGGGTGTGAATTTGCCGGGATTGTTGAAGAAATCGGAAAAAGTGTAACAACTTTCAAGAAAGCAGATAAAGTATTTGGGTTTAATGACCAAACATGTGGTGGACATGGTGAGTATTTAACAATTGCTGAGACAGATTCAGTAACCACTATGCCTGATAACGTAAACTTTTATGAAGCTGTAGCAATTACGGAAGGTGCACATTATGCTCTCGTGGATATTAGAGCTGCAAAAATAAAAAATGGGCAAAATGTTTTAGTTTATGGCGCGACTGGTGCAATTGGTTCCTCCGCAGTTCAGCTCTTAAAACATTTCGGGACAAAAGTGACGGCTGTATGTAATTCAAAAAACGTAGAGCTTGTAAAATCTCTGGGTGCAGATGTTGTGATTGATTATCAAACACAAAAATTTACTGACAGTAATGAAAGATATGATTTTATATTTGACGCAGTTGGTAAAAGCTCATTTGGGGAGTGCAAGCCATTATTAACAAAAAAGGGAATCTATATTTCAACTGAATTGGGAAAATACGGTGAAAATATTTTTTTTGCTCTTTTTACACCAATTTTAGGTGGTAAAAAAGTACTATTTCCCATACCAACCATAAACAAAAGCGATGTGATATTTTTAAAGGAACTTGTTGAAAGAGGAGAATACAAACCTTTAATTGACAGAGAATATAAATTAGATCAAATTGTAGAAGCTTACATATATGTTGAATCCGGACAAAAAATAGGTAACGTCATACTGAAAATAGTAGAATAGCTACTACAATTATTCTTGGATTAATTTCCACAAAAATCGAATAATATGAATCCAAAAGTTGACTGGTTTTTCAATAAAGATTCCAAATGGAAAGAAGAATATTCAGAGCTAAGAAACCTGGTTCTTGATTGTGATCTTACAGAAGAATTGAAATGGGGATGCCCTTGTTACACATTAAACGATAGCAATGTTGTTTTAATACACGGTTTTAAAGACTACTGTGCCTTGTTATTTATGCAAGGCGCTTTAATAAAAGATCCCAAAGGTATATTAATTCAACAAACGAAAAATGTTCAATCAGCAAGACAAATTCGTTTTACGAACCTTCAGGAAATTCTAAGACTTAAATTAACCATAAAGGATTACGTTAAAGAAGCAATTGAACTTGAGAAGGCAGGTATAAAAGTAGAATTAAAAAATACATCTGAATTTTCAATGCCTCAAGAGTTTAAAGTGGTTTTGGATGAAATTCCTGAACTGAAAAAAGCTTTTGAATCACTAACTCACGGCAGACAAAGAGGCTATTTACTTTATTTTTCAGCACCTAAGCAAGGAAAGACAAAAGAGGCCAGAATTGAAAAATATATTCCTAAAATACTTGAAGGAAAGGGATTGGAGGATTGAAAAATTTAAAAATAATATAGTATTAAAAAAGGGGAAGCATGCTTTGCTATCCCCTTTTTAATTGCCTAAATTCTTTATTATTCTTACTACGGCAACCTAGGAAACTTACTAAAATCTGGCTCTCTCTTCTCTAAAAACGAATTCTTTCCTTCTTTTCCTTCTTCTGACATGTAATAAAGCAGAGTTGCATTTCCAGCCAATTCCTGAATACCTTGCTGTCCGTCCAGGTCAGCATTGAATGCGGCTTTCAGGCAACGTATAGCCATTGGGCTTTTAGCGAGAATTTTTTGACACCATTCTACGGTTGTTTCTTCAAGCTTTTCTAATGGTACAACTTTGTTTACCAATCCCATTTCAAGTGCTTCCTTGGCATCGTACTGGTCGCAAAGGAACCAGATTTCTCGGGCTTTTTTCTGACCTACAATCCGCGCCAGGTAAGATGCACCAAAACCTCCGTCAAAACTCCCCACTTTTGGACCTGTTTGTCCGAAACGGGCATTTTCTGCAGCAATGGTCAAATCACAAATGACGTGCAAAACGTGTCCGCCGCCGATAGCCCAGCCGGCCACCATGGCAATAACAGGCTTAGGGATACTACGAATAAGTTTTTGAAAATCCAGCACGTTTAATCGTGGAATACCGTCGCCCCCAACATAACCAGCATGTCCACGGACAGATTGGTCGCCGCCACTGCAAAATGCTTTACCACCCTCACCTGTTAATATTATGACACCGATACTTGGGTCTTCACGACAAATCAAAATAGCATCAATCATTTCACTCACCGTAAGTGGAGTAAAAGCATTGTGCACATGAGGACGATTGATACTGATCTTTCCAATCCCATCCATAGATGTGAAAAGGATTTCTTTATATTCTTTAACAGTTTGCCACATTTTAGTTAACGGTTGACAGTTTTGGAAATCGTATTCGTAAATCTAAAATCGTAAATTATGCAAGCTTCTTATATCTAATCCTCTTTGGCTCAACGTCTCCCTGGCGTTTTTTGCGGGCTTCTTCGTATTCTGTAAAGTTTCCGTCGAAATAAGTTACTTGTGAATCGCTTTCAAAAGCAAGGATGTGGGTTGCAACTCTGTCAAGAAACCACCTATCATGGGAAATAATTACAGCAGATCCTCCGAAGTTTTCGAGAGCTTCTTCAAGTGCTCTTAAAGTATTAACGTCCAGGTCGTTGGTAGGCTCATCGAGCAGCAACAAGTTAGCACCTTCTTTCAAGGTCAATGCCAAATGCACGCGGTTTCTTTCACCTCCTGATAGAACACCTACTTTTTTTTCCTGGTCGTTTCCACTGAAGTTAAATTTGCTTACAAAAGCTCGGGAATTGACCTGTTTTCCTCCTAGAAGAATTGTTTCAGTTCCTCCGGTGATAGTTTCAAAAACAGATTTATTTGGATCTAAGTTGTCATGTTCCTGATCGACATACGCCCATTTTACTGTATCACCAACTTCAAATGAGCCAGCATCTGGTTGTAATTTTCCAGTTATCAGATTGAAAAGAGTGGTTTTACCTGCACCGTTTGGACCAATAATTCCTACGATACCTCCTTGTGGCAATGAAAAGTTCAAATCTTCATACAATAATTTATCTCCGAATGCTTTTGAAACTCCGTGGGCTTCAACTACTTTGGTTCCTAATCTTGGTCCTGGCGGTATAAATAATTCTAATTTGTCTTCTTTCTCTCTTGCGTCTTCTCCAACTAATTTATCATAAGCAGAAATTCTGGCTTTTGATTTAGCATGACGAGCTTTAGGTGACATTCTAACCCATTCTAACTCACGTTGTAAAGTTTTCTGGCGTTTTGATTCCGTTTTTTCCTCTTTGGCTAATCTTTGTTGTTTTTGATCTAACCAGGAAGAGTAATTTCCTTTCCAGGGAATGCCTTCGCCTCGGTCAAGCTCCAAAATCCATCCTGCAACATTATCAAGGAAATACCTATCATGGGTTACTGCAATTACAGTTCCTTTGTATTCCTGTAAAAAGTTTTCAAGCCATTGTACTGATTCTGCATCTAAATGGTTGGTTGGCTCATCGAGGAGCAACACATCAGGCGATTTTAACAACAATCGACAAAGTCCAACCCTTCTTTTTTCTCCTCCTGAGAGATTTTTTATCAATGAATCCTGTGGTGGGCAACGAAGTGCATCCATTGCTTTTTCGAGGCGTGTATCCAGTTCCCAGGCATTATGATGGTCCAGTTGTTCCTGAACAACAGATTGTCTTTCAATGAGTTTGTTCATTTCATCGTCAGACAAGGGTTCGCCAAACTTTTCATTTATCTGGTCGAATTCTTTTAAAAGGTTTACAACTTCCTGTACACCTTCCTCCACTATTTCACGAACTGTTTTATCAGGATCAAGCTTTGGTTCCTGCTCCATCATGCCGACAGTATAACCAGGTGAAAAAACTACTTCACCTTGATATGCTTTGTCTTCACCAGCAATTATTTTTAATAAAGAAGATTTACCAGAACCATTCAATCCCAGAACACCAATTTTGGCACCATAAAAGAAAGAGAGATAAATGTTTTTAAGTACTTGTTTCTGCGGCGGGTAAATTTTGCTTACGCCAGCCATTGAAAATATTATTTTTTCAGCGCTCATGTATTATTTTTCTTGGGGCGAATTTAGTGTTTAGTATCAAGTAATCAGTATCAAGTATCAAGTTTTTGGTCTACCTAAGAACTTAGTTAAGCCATTATTTGAGGTTTTTGTTTGTTGAATAGTTTCAGCCAGATAAACATGTAATACCCGATTATTAAGCGAACTCTTTTGTTTTACAAGAATGAAAGCCGACTTTCGCAGGGTTTTTAAATTTACTTCATTGAAAAATAAATATGTAAGAATTGCTACTGCACTAGTTTCATTGGTAGCATGCGTCTGGTTGTTCAAAAAGGCATATGCAGGTCAGGATTTGGAACAAGTATGGGAGCAAGCCAAAAAAGTAAATTTAATGTGGGTTTCCATCATTGCAATTGCTTCAATATTATGTCATTCAGTTCGCACACTTAGATGGCAAATGCTTTTGAAGGCAGTAGGGAAGGATGTTGGATTTTTAAAGCTGTTTGCAGCATTAATGTCAGCATATTTTGTAAACCAGGCTATACCCAGAGTGGGTGAATTGTTAAGGCCATACTTGTTATATCGTTCGGATAAAATAAGTTATGGGACATCTTTGGGCACTGTCGTAGCTGAAAGGATAATCGATACTGTTTGTTTGGTAATACTGCTGTTAAGTTGTTTTGTATTTATTGGAGATATTACTGGTGATTTTTTTCATACACATATCAGTGGGCCATTAAAAGGTTATTTTGGCGTAATGCCTTACTGGAAAATGGGGGCCATATTCTTGGCCATAACCATGGTACTTTATTTAGTAGTAGAGCATTTTCAAAAAAAGGAACAAGCCAAGGTTTCTGAAGACAAGCCGGTCAATAAGGTTGACGAGTTTGCGGATGATTCGATGAAAGGGATAGGTGGTGTACTAAAAGTGGAAAACAAAGTGCTTTTTGGATTATATACTTTGATCATCTGGGTTCTATACTTCTTTATGACCTATTTATGGTTTTTCTCAATGGATGAAACTGTCAATTTAGGAGTCCGGGAAGCGGTATTTATTTGGGCAATCGGCAATATAGGAAGAATGGTTCCGGTTCAGGGTGGGGGAGCAGGTGCATACCATTATCTGGTTATCCAGGCATTTTTACTTTTTGGAATTAGTGCAGGGGTTGCCGGTGCAATGGCCTTATTAATCCATGGATTACAAACAGTTATTTATGTGGTTTTAGGAAGTGTTAGTTTGGTTGGTTATATGTTATTGACCGGAAAAGAAGATGATAATGTAATCTAATAATTTCTATTTAATCTAAATACACTACTTTAAATGAAGCTAATGTGCTATTTTTAGGTAATTAAAATTACTCCACATTAAATCTTTCCGGTATACAATTTTATTTTTATTACTTACTTTTTGGTCTATTGGCCAGAAGAAGAAGGTTACGCTTGTGCTTAGTGGAGGTGGGGCAAAAGGGCTGGCACATATTGGGGTCCTCAAATATTTAGAAGAAAATAAAGTTCCTGTAAATGCAATTGTTGGTACTTCTATGGGCGGACTTGTTGGCGGTTTTTATGCTGCCGGATACACTCCTGCCGAAATGGAAGCTATTGCTGCCTCAGGAGATTTCAAAAACTGGTCAAGTGGAAGAATTGATGAGCGGTTTAATAATTACTACTTGCGCAAAGAAGAAAATGCATCGGTTGTAGGGGTTGCATTCAATATTGATACAACGTTGAGGCCCTCAATTAAGCCCATTTTAGTAAATGATGCTCCTCTAAACCTCGCAATATCACGTTATTTGTCTATGTCAACGGCGATCACAAAAAACTTTGATAGTTTGGTTGTTCCATTCAGGTGCCTGGCTGCAGATGTTTATTCACAAAGCAAAATAATTTTAAAAGATGGCTATTTGAGTGAAGCATTGAGGGCGACAATGTCAGTTCCATTATTTTTTCAGCCATTCAAAATAAACGGAAGATTTGTATATGATGGAGGTATTTATGACAATTTTCCTATTGAAGTAGCAAAGAAAGAATTCAAATCTGACTTGGTACTGGGGGTAAATGTTTCAACCAAAACTTTTACTGATTACCCTTATAACAATGATGACGCATTCATGTCCAAATCATTGATTTTTATGTTGTTTGCCAAATCTGACTCGACATTGCTAGGTGAAACAGGTGTATATGTACAGCCCAAATTAGATGGAGTTTCAACAATGGATTTTCATAAAGCAGACCTTATGATCAAGGCTGGATATGAAGAAGCAAAGCGAAAATTCGAAAAATTGTTGCCTCAAATTCAGGATACAGCCGAATTTAAATTATTAGAAGCCAGGAGAAAGAGGTTTAAACAGTACAAAGAGCTTTCTAAAATTACTGGTTTGAAAATAACAGGGCTAGAAAGCCATCAGGAAAGGTTTGTTTATAATACAATAAGAGAAAGAAAAAAAGACCTGGGTATTGACAGGTTTACTTTAAGATATTACAGGATTGTACAGGATGGAAATTTTAATATCCTTTTCCCATTGATAAAATATGATTCTATTTCCCAAGGATATACTGCCGAATTGAAAATTGCACGAAGCCGGAGTATTGATCTTGAACTTGGTGGAAATATTGCGACACGCGCACTTCAGCAACTCTATTTAGGATACAGTTATGGCTTTATCAATAGGTTGTCATTTAATTTATATGGCAATTTTTATACAGGCAGATTTTATCATTCTGTACAAACCAAGCTTAGGATAATACTTCCCCTTGTAAAACAGCCATTATATTTAGAACCAGAATTTACCTGGAACCAATGGGACTTTTTGAGAATGAACGAGATTTTAGTTAAAGAAAGTGTACCCACATATATCCGGCAAAGTGATTTGAAGACCGGACTTACTTTAGGGATGCCGATCAGGTCTAGATTAAGATTATTAGCCCAGTTTGCCTATTTTGAACTGTTTGACAGGTATAACAACGATATTACATTAGCTAACAAGGACACACTTGATCTAACCACAACGCAAGGATTCTATCCCGGATTAACTCTGGATATGTATAATATGGATAAAAAAATGTACCCAACAGCTGGAACATCTTTTTCTATTAGTGGAAAGTACATTTTGGCAAATGAAATGCACAAGCCTGGGTCGTCCTCACTATTAAAGGAAAATTATTCAAAGGAACATCAATGGATAAAAATTAAAGTCAGGTATGAACAATTAGTACCTATAATTCCCAAATTTTCGGCAGGCTATATGGCTGAAGCTGTTTTTACTAACCAACCAACTTACAGGAATTATACATCCACACTTATCCAGTCGTCGGCATTTACTCCAATGCAGGACAGTAAAACCTTATTTCTAGAAAACTTTCGAGGATTTCAATATACAGCTGGGGGCTTAAAATTGGTTTATAAAACATTGCCTAAACTTCATTTAAGAGTGGAAGGATTCTTTTTTCAGAGATATAACAAATTAGAATTATTAAGCGATCAAACAACCAACAGTTCTTTTTTTCTTGAAAGCACTAAGTTTTGCGGAAATGTAAACCTGGTTTACTGGAGTCCATTTGGTCCTGTTAGTTTAAGTGGACTTTATTATGACGATCCCAAAAAGCAATATGGAATTCTTTTGCATATTGGATATATACTCTTCAACAACAGGGCCTTAGATTAACTTATTAAATTTGAAGGCTTTTAAATAGATTTTTTGGCATTGTTTTTTAATATTCTAATTAAAATTCAAATATGAAACTGTTTCTACCTACACTATTTATACTTACAAGCGGTATTGCTTCCTTTTCACAGCCAATAGTTTCTTCAAACAATATGGTTAGCGATACAATGTCATTTAAATCAGATCCTATAATGACAAATTATACAGATTCTTCACAATTCTCTGCATATGCTTATAATCCGGAAGAATTACAGCCAATAAAAGGACACAAAAAACGTTTTAAAAGAACTAGCGCATCCTCTTCATCAAAATCCAGTAGACGAACTAGTGCTTCAAATAGAAGAAGATAAAATTTATTAAAAGATCAATTGTAATGATATATGCAAAAAGCGTAAAATACTTTTTGCATTTTTTTTTATAATCATTTTGGTAGGCGTATTGCTGCACCAATTAAAATAAAACGATTATAATCTTCATAAAATATGGTAGTTCCCGTTGATGCACTTACTTGAATATTGGGCTTTACATAATATATTAATCCTCCATCCATATTGTGCTGAGGATGTATTTCAGGAGAATATTGTCCGTAGTATTCTATAAATGACATCCACTTTTTTGTGATTTCATACCGCAAGGAGCCGGTACCCTGGTAAGTAAATCCATCATCAAATGCATTCCATTTTTTGCCAGTATTTACATCAAGGGAAAATTTCCAGATTTCTTTTTCATAAGCCATATTAAATATTGGTGACCACTTCATCTGTTTTTCGTCTGTTTTAGAGGTTATAGGCACTTGCATAGTTCCTATAAAGCTTATATCGGGCAAATTCTTATGGTCTTTTAGTAAACTGACTTTTGTTCCGACAGCTAAAGGATAAATGCCATGGCCTGTTTCTTCCGTGAAAACGTCTCTTCGGGTGCCTTCCTCTGCAATAATGCGAAGTTCACTGAAATTTAAAACGCCAATTCTCAGTAAGGAGGAGCTTATAAATGCAGGATCATCTTCTTCAAAAGAATTGTAATATAACCCAGATTCGATTTGTACTTCGCCTGGCTTTATAACATGGGTACCGTCTGTTTGATCGGGCCTGTCTGAATCTATCCTGTCTTCCCGGCAATAAACAACTGTAAAAGAAAAAAGTAGTAGTGTAATGGTTATAAATTTCATCACCGTCATTCTAAATTAGTATACCATCAGTTCCTCTGGTATGATTATAATAAATTAATGTCTTATTTAGATTTATAATGAAACTTTTCAACTGCCATAACTGTGGCAATACCTTGTATTTTGAAAACTATTCTTGTTTGAAATGCAAAAATGGTTTAGGTTTCGATCCTTCTACTCTGACTCTGATTGCATTACACAAAACAGATTATGCTTCAGAATATAAAGAAATTAATGGTCGGGGTAGATTCTTCAGATATTGTGCAAATTCAAAACATGGAGCATGCAATTGGTTAATTTCATTGCCTAATAAAAATAGCCTTTGTATTGCTTGTGATTTAAATGCAACTATTCCTGATTTGTATTTTCCTTCAAATGTCAAATCCTGGCAAAATATCGAAATCGCCAAGCACAGGCTTATTTATTCATTATTGAAACTTAAGCTGCCTGTTATAAGTAAATCCCAAAATTTCTCAAAAGGGTTGTCCTTTGAATTTAAAGCCGACCTTTTCCCAAATCAAAAGGTAACTACGGGTCACTTTAAGGGAGTAATTACTTTGAATATCAAAGAAGCTAATGAAGTAGAAAGGATCAGACATCAACTTGACCTTGGCGAGAAATACAGAACTTTGCTGGGCCATTTAAGGCACGAGATAGGACATTATTATTGGGATTTACTTATCAGAAATTCTAACAGGCTAGAAAGCTTCCGAAATCTGTTTGGCAACGAAACGGCGCATTACAATACATCACTGGAAAATTATTACAGAGGTACACCTCCATCCAATTGGAAAGATAAGTTTATCAGTATTTATGCAACTGCCCACCCTTGGGAAGATTGGGCAGAAAGTTTTGCTCATTATTTGCACATGATGGATACATTAGAAACTGCTTATGCATTTGGATTAGCTGTGGGTGTTGAAGAAGTTAGTAACAGTAATTTTAAAGCAGGTTTAAGAAATGACCCATATGAAATTTCAACTTTTGACCAGATTGTAAATACGTGGTTGCCAATCACTTTTGCGTTAAATAGTTTAAATAGAAGCATGGGATACCAGGACTTTTATCCATTTCATATTTCAACAGCTGTAATAAACAAATTAAGTTTTATACATGACATGTGTAAAGACTTGAATAGTAGTACTATATAAGGAAAGAATTATAGTCTGAAATGTGGCATTGTTTTTTAATCACCAACTAAAACACCTCAGATGAATAGAGCAATAATGATTTCAGCGATTTTATTCACATCTTTTATGTCAATGGCGCAAACACGTGACTCTCTTTTGCTTCAGGCAAAAAAAAGGGTGTTAATAGATACAACCAAAATGATTGTTGACCCAAAACTGAAAACAGCCTCAGAAACTGAAATAAAAACAATGAATTCTTCTACTGTGTCAGCAATTAAATCGAACACAAAGGTTTATGCTACAGATAATAATAGAAGAAATTTTCACCACCATTCAAGTGCTGTTTTTCGAAGAAAAAACAGTAATCTGTAAAAAAAAAGGAGCTTAATGCTCCTTTTTTTTATGCATCTATCTTAACGATTATTCCCTCATCGCCACTCAATTCAATATTTCCTGTAACTTTTTGTCCTTCAAGTTCCATAGAAGTAGAGATTAAAATGGTTCCGGTTATAGGTTCATGTGGTGGTTTATAATAACATGGACGATGGCTTAAGTTTAATAAAATAAAGAACTTTTCACCTTCCCATTTTCTCATAAAAGCAATCATTTGATTATCGGAATATATCGGAATATAATCTCCAACCCTTAATGCAGGTTCTTTTTGTCTGATAGTGATGAGCCTTTTGTAGTAATTTAATACGGAACCATCATCTTTTTTCTCTGATTCGACATTCACCATTTTGTAGATCTTATCAATTCTAAGCCAAGGTTTAGCTAAAGAAAATCCTGCATTTTGATTTGGACTCCACTGCATGGGCGTTCTGGAAGGATCCCGGCTTAAGTTTTTATCTGGCATGTTCAAACCTTGTGGGTCCTGAACTTCATTAAAAGGGATTGGTACGTCGCGCATTCCAATTTCATCACCATAATAAATAGTTGGAGTTCCTCTTAACGTGAGTAAAAGCATGGCCGCAATTTTTGCCTGGTCTAAGCCTACTCTGCTGGTTATTCTTGGCTGGTCATGGTTTCCTAAAACCCAGTTTGGCCAGGCTTGATTCGGTAAGGCTCCTTCATACTCACTAATTGCATTTGCAATTGTTGTAGCATTCCACGGTAAGGTTAATAACTGAAAATTAAAGGGCAAATGAGCCCCTTTACTGTCATATCCATAGTAAGCAACCAATTTGTGGATAGGAAGATAAATCTCTCCTATCATCATCCTTTCATCATATTCATCTAACACCTTACGCATTTTGTGAACTATGTCGTGCACTTCAGGCTGGTCTGTGTTAAATACATGGAGAACCTGCTCACATGTAGCCATATGTGGCTTATAATCAGGATTAACTGGATTGTCAATCAAATCTGCATGTTTTATCATATGCCACATTACATCCACCCTAAAACCATCCACCCCTTTGTCGAGCCAGAACCGCATCATATTAAACATAGCATTCTGAACTTCAGTATTTCTCCAATTCAGGTCAGGTTGTTCTTTGAGAAAGGCATGGTAGTAATATTGACCTGTCAATTCATCCCATTCCCAGGCTGGTCCTCCAAATTGTGCCAGCCAGTTATTTGGCATGCTTCCATCTGCTCGGGCATTTTGCCATATATACCAATCTCTTTTTGGATTATCTTTTGAAGAACGGGATTCTATAAACCAGGGATGTTGATCTGAAGTATGGTTTGGGACAAGGTCCAGAATAAGTTTCATTCCCCTTGCATGTATTTCAGTTAGCAATTGATCGAAATCCTGAATACCTCCAAATATTGGATGAATTCCCTGATAATCAGAAATATCGTAGCCGAAATCAGCCATGGGAGATGGGTAAATGGGTGAAACCCACACTATTTTTATTCCCAGCCATTGTAAATAATCAAGTCTGGAAATGATTCCCTGTAAATCGCCAACCCCATCTGCGTTACTATCCTGATATGATCTTGGGTATATTTGATAAATAACTTCTTTTTGCCACCACAGGTGATTCGTTTGTTGCATAAACAAAATTTGACTTTTTTTGAAAAAGAACATGCCAACGTTTAAGCTTTACTGATAACTTGCAAATCCTTGATGAATAAATCAGCTGTTTGGTACATTTGCAGGTATATCTAACTAAAATGAAATTTTTTCTAACGGCAAGCCTTAGTTTGCTTTGGCAAGTGTCTTGCATTGCTCAAAATATTACTGGAATTATTCAAGACTTAAAAGGTAATTCGATTGAATATGCAAATGTTGTATTAAAATCCAGTCTCGACTCAATCTTTATAAAAGGAACTATTGCAGATTCGGCTGGTAACTACATAATAAGTAATGTAAAGACTGGAAATTATTTTATCTCAATATCCCTGGTAGGATATACTCCGTTCAATTCTTCTTCATTTAAGTATTCTGAAAACGAAAATTTGAAAATGGACTTGCAGCTTACTGGTGAAAACATTCAGCTTGACGAGGTAATTATACAATCCCAGAAATCTGTTGTTGTTCAGGAACCAGGTAAAATCGTTTTTAATGTGGAAAATACTGTTTCTTCTGCGGGATTAATGGCTATTGACTTGCTCAAAAGAATGCCTGGAGTTCAAGTAGATAACAATGGTAATATCAGTATAAAGGGTAAATCGGAAGTTCAATTCATGATAGATGGAAAACCATCTTATTTATCAGCAAAACAAATAGCAGTTATATTAAGGAGTTTGCCGTCGAATCAAATTGCCAATATCGAAGTAATTACTTCACCTTCAGCCAAATATGATGCAAGGGGAAATGCTGGGATTATAAATATAAACTTAAAAAAATCAGATAAAAAGGGTGTGAATGGAACTCTGCAAGCCACTTATGGACAAGGATTTTATTATAAATCTAATCTAGGCGGCAGCATCTCTATTGGCTTAAAAAAATGGCAGATAAATGCTTTGTATGATCTTTCACAGAATAAAAATCTGGAACATTTTGAGCAGGTACGAAATTTTGGTGGTGCAAAAAGCCTAAAGCGTTACAATCAGGTTCAGAATTATGCAGTACCTGTTGAAAACCATAATTACAGAATTTCAGCAGATTTTAAACCAAATAGTAAAATAGACCTAGGATTTTCGCACCGCGGATTGTATGTAAAGGAAAGATGGACCAGCATTAATACTGGTGTAGTTTCTGATATAAATACCGGCCCGGAACAAACTATTCGGTCTTATGATAACAATCCTAATCATAACAGCGATCTGGCCTTAGGAGGTAACTTTAAGTACAAGATGGATACTCTTCATCAGGAAATTTCATTAGATGGAGAAGTTTCAAATTATAAGCAGCGTTCTGTCCAAAACATACAAACATTTTCCTATAACCATGATACTTTAAGCACTCTAGATTTCCATGCCCGTCAGCCATTGGATAATATTATTGCCTGGGGGAAAATTGATTATGTTAAAATGTTTTACAAGCATCTTAAACTAGAAACCGGGTACAAAATAACCAGTACCGAAATTCAAAACTCTGTAGAATATACTTTCAATCAATCTGGTGTTTTTCTGCCCCAAATACCACCAAACAACAGGTTTTTCTATTCTGAGCAAATAAATGCATTGTACACAACCTTAAAATGGGACAGTACAAACTGGAGTATCCAGTTAGGGCTTCGAGCTGAACATTGGAAAGCAAGTGGGATGCTTCCTTCAGCTTCTTTCAAAAGAGATAGTTTACAGTTGTTTCCTAATCTCCAGGCTAAATATAAGTTAAGCAAAAAGCATGAAATTACATTTGCTGGAAGTAGGAGAGTAGACCGACCTAATTACCTGATGCTAAATCCAATAGCCTATTATAGCGACCCTTATACATATTATGTTGGAAACCCTAAAATTTTGCCTCAGTCAACTTATCAGGCTGAAATTTCACATAACTATCTGTCAGGGTTAATGGTGACAACTATTAACTATTCAAAAACAACCAATGCCATAAACGATTACGCCGTATTTCAAACCAGTGATACAAGCAAAATTCAATTTATGGGACCGACAAATATTTCAGGGATGACGAATATGGGAGTTTCAACATCTTTATATTTTCCTGTAACAAAAAAGTGGACTTGTCAGGCGTATTTCAATGTTTACAGTAATCATTTTTATGGAAGAGCTTATAGATATGACATTGACTTTCAGCAAACTGCATTTTCTGCCACTTCAACACAGTCCTTTATTTTGCCAAAGTCATGGTCAGCAGAAATAAACGGTAATTATTCATCGCCATCTGTCTATGGATATACCCGAAACAAATCTATGTGGATGTTATCTCTCGGAATTAAAAAAGATTTATGGGGTGGTAAAATTGTGACTAAATTAAACTTCCAGGATATCTTTTATAAATTTCAATACAGAGGGAATACCTTGTTGCCTGAGTTTAACAGTGAGTATACTTACCGTTGGGATAACCGTGTTGTCAGTTTTTCGGTAGTATGGAAACTGGAGAAAAACTCTGATTTGCTGAAGAGCAAAGAAAAAAATTAAGACTTTTCCGAAATAGTTTTGTAAAGATCAATATACATTCCTGCTATCTTTTTTGCAGAAAATCTTGCTGTGTTCGCCTTTCCTTTTTCAATCAAATCTGCTCTTAATCCTGGATTTGAAATTAGATCTAATACTCCTTTTCTGATAGAAGTTATATCAAATGGATCAACAAAAAGAGCAGAGTCTCCTGCCACCTCATTCATTGGCGAGATATTGGATGTAATAACAGGGCGTCCTGTAAGTTGCCCTTCCAATATAGGCATTCCAAAACCTTCATAAGTTGAGGCAAAAAGAACAATGTCAGCTTCTTTGTATTTCACAGCTATCCTCTCATTGGTTATGCCTTTTTCATTTATATAATGAATTCCGTTGAATGTTAAGCATTGTTTTTGCTTTTCATCTAAAGGACCAATTATTTGTAACGTACAGGGAATTCCTTTTAAGGCAGCTGCAACTCTCTCTATATTTTTATTTGGTGTAGTGCCAATATGCAAAATGACAGGTTCAAGTATATTGAATTCCTTGGTTGAAAACTTAAATAAATCTTCTTTAACAACTGTTGGGATAACTTTAATCCTGTCTTCCGGATATTTAATATTTGAGAGGATTTCATTTTTAGTTGCTTCTGAAATACATGTTATATATGCAGAACGCATTGCTGGAAGTGTTAACCAAAAATATTTAAGAACAGACCTTGCCAATGGCGAAGGATGTTTTAGAAACACACAGTCATGTATTGTAAGGATACTTTTACTTTTATTTAAAAATAAATTAATGTAATGAACGTCACCGGTAATGTGATTAATGTCCGTTTGCCTGAATGCTGCTTCAAAAGTATTATAAATTCTTGGAAGCAAGCCCTGGCTTATGTATTTGCAGATTGAAACTTTGACATCATATCCAGCACTTATCATTTCCTGCCTTGCAGCATCAAAGCTGTTTTCAATACTAAAATACCTTGCTGAAACAGGCTTGCGCTGAAAATGATTAATTTTCAAAAGGGAATGGCTTTTGTTATGAAGATGCTTGAATATACCTGTATTTTAACCATAAAGCACTATAAAGCAAAAAAAATGCCCCTGAAATATCGATACATACATCTATTATTCTTGGCACCCTTCCTGGCACAAAGCTCTGATGAAATTCATCCAGACCTCCTAAAATTCCAATTGCAACAAAAGCCACGAGCAAATATATTGTTTTATTAAAATTAAAATCGGGCTTAAATAGGAAATAAATTAATATAGACTGAATTCCAAACATAAAAAAGTGTGCTGAAGATCTGAATACAAAGTTTATTCTTTCTATAATTACAAATAGATCTATATCTGCTGGAGCATTTTTATAAACGACGTCGCTAATAGCATCTCTTGTTCTGTTTCCTGAAGCAAGAGGTAATTCTGTCAGGAAAAAAATAAACCCGTACCAAAGTACGGGTAATATTAATCGTAAGTAAAAAGGTGTTTTTTCAAACGCTATCACGCAGCCTGCAAATTGATATATTTGGAGTTTTCAAATTTTTCCTTTGCATAATCCTCATCAACTTCGACTTCCTTCACATCTTCCACAGAAGGAAGTTCAAACATAGCATCGGTCATAATTGCTTCACATATTGAGCGAAGTCCTCTTGCTCCTAATTTGAAACTCAATGCCTTTGTTACAATATAGTCTAAAGCTTCATCAGTAAAAGAAAGGCTTATTCCTTCCAGTTTCAAAAGCTTTTGGTATTGCTTAACCAATGCATTTTTAGGCTCTGTTAAGATTTTCTTAAGTGTATCACTATCAAGTGGATCCAAATGGGTTAAAACTGGCAGCCTCCCAATTAATTCCGGTATCAAACCAAAAGATTTGAGATCCATTGCGCTGATGTATTTCAATAGATTGTTTTTATCTACTGGTTGCTCTACATCTCTTGCGGTTTTAAATCCTAAAGGTTTGGTATCAAGTCTTTGGGCGATTTTTCTGTCAATTCCTTCAAAAGCACCACCACATATAAATAAAATGTTCTTGGTATTAACCTGGATCATTTTTTGATCAGGGTGTTTACGGCCTCCTTGTGGAGGAACATTTATAATACTTCCTTCCAATAATTTCAATAAAGCCTGCTGCACACCCTCACCGCTAACATCCCTGGTAATTGATGGATTGTCGCTTTTGCGGGCAATCTTATCAATCTCATCAATGTATACAATTCCTCTTTCAGCTGCAGTAACGTCATAATTAGCTGCCTGCAGTAATCTTGTCAAAATTGTCTCTACATCTTCTCCAACATAACCTGCTTCTGTAATTACTGTAGCATCAGCAATGCAAAATGGTACCTCAAGGATTTTTGCTAAAGTACTTGCCAGGTAAGTTTTGCCCGTACCAGTTTCTCCTACCATAATAATGTTTGATTTTTCAATCTGAACATCATCATCAGTTTGGATGTCTTTCTGTGTCAGTCTTTTAAAGTGATTATAAACTGCAACCGACAAGACTTTTTTAGCCTCATCCTGACCTACTACATATTGGTCTAGGTGAATTTTAAGGTCACGAGGTTTTATTAGTTTTAAATTGCTTGTAAATTTTTTCTTCGGTGAAGCATCTTGTTTTAAATGCTCCTTTACGATATTATGTGCTTTTTCAGCACATTGGTCGCAGATATTGGCTTCAACACCTGATACTAATATGGCAACGTCTTTTTTATTCTTACCGCAAAAATCGCAACGATTATTGGACATCATATATCTTTAAGTTAACCTGTATTCCTGAATTGAAAAGTTTAATTAAACATGAAGGTTGAAATCAATCAACCTTCATGTATTTTACTATAATTTTCGTTCCAAGACTTCGTCAATAAGGCCATAAGCTTTGGCCTCATCTGCTTTCATCCAGTAATCTCTGTCTGAATCTTTCCATATTGTGTCGTAGTCTTTACCAGAATGTTTGGCAAGGATTTCATACAATTCTTTCTTTAGTTTTTGTATTTCTCTGGCAGTAATTTCAATATCTGAAGCCTGACCTTGTGCACCTCCTAGTGGTTGGTGGATCATAACTCTTGCGTGTGGAAGAGCAGAACGCTTACCAGCTTGTCCGGCGGTCAATAAAACAGCTCCCATAGAAGCAGCCAGAGAAGTACAGATCGTACTTACATCGGGTGTTACGAACTGCATAGTGTCATAAATACCAAGACCAGCATAAACAGAACCACCTGGGCTGTTTATGTACATCATGATGTCTTTTTTAGAGTCAACTGACTGAAGGAAAAGTAATTGTGCCTGAACTACATTTGCAACATAATCATCAATTCCTGTTCCTAAAAAGATAATTCTGTCCATCATCAAACGGGAGAATACGTCCATTGCGACGGCGTTCATCCTTCTTTCTTCAATAATGTTAGGTGTTAAATTTGTAATGTTCTTATCGATCACCTGATCGACCACCATGCTGCTGATACCAATGTGGTGAGTGGCATATTTTCTAAATTCCTGTCCAAAATCCATCGTGTATCGTTTAGGTTTTATCGTTTAGTTTTTCTGGTTTTCTTTTGAAACAATTTCCCTGAATTCATCTACACTTACTTGTCTTTCAGAAACAGAGACTTTGCTTACTATATATTCTAACGTTTTTTCGAACTCAATTTGTTCCGCAAGCTTGTTAAAGTTCTTTCCATTTTCTTCGGTGAGGTATTTTTCAACCATTTTATTTACAACATCTTCAATTTCAGGTGTAGGCTGCATTTGTCCGAAGTAGCCAAGGTACATATTTTTTGCCCTCGCCATTACTTCTTCCTGATCTACCTGCAAACCTGCTTCGTCTGCGATTTTACCCTGAATTAAATTCCACTTCAAGCCATCTAAAAACGGGCCAAAGTCTTTGTCGATTGTTTGGGGCGTCACTTTGTCAGGATTTCTTACCAGCATCCACCTTTTTAAAAAATCAACTGGCAATTCGATGTTTACCGTCTGTACCAAACTTCTGTAAACATTGCCTTTTAAAAATTCCTGGGTTTCTGTTTGATAATTACGTTCTATGTCTTCCTTAAGTTTTATACTAAACTCTTCAAAGTTGTTTACTGCATCTTTTCCAAACACTTTATCATAAAACTCCTGGTTGTAATCTGCTAAGGCCTGGTGATGTATTTTCTCCACTATAAGCTCGTAATCGCCATTCATTGTTTCGGCCTGATCCTTTGTGGCACCAGATGCATGTGCGATATAAGCACTGTCATCATTGAATCCTTTTCTTATATCAAAGACGATTTTGTCGTTCAGCACCTTTCCAATAAACTTAGGTAATTCACTTTCAGAAATCTTATTTAAAGGTATCATGGTGTTTTTCTCAAAACTTCCATCCAATGCTTTTAAATTTCCTGTGATATAGTCTTCTTCGGAAACTATGTCAGCTTCAACATTAACACCAAACTGTTTTCTAAGGTTTTCAGTAGTTTCCTTGATAACCTCTTGTGTTACATTGATGCGTAAAGCTTCAAATTTCCTGTTGTTATTTATTTGCGGGTCAAATTCAGGAACCAGACCAACTTCATATTCAAATTCAAAATCTTTTTGGGCATGCCAGTCAACCGCACTTTTTAGTTTTGGCAATGGCTCACCTATAATGTTCAATTTGTTTTCTCTGATGTAACCTAATACACTTTCAGAAAGCAAAGAATTAATTTGTTCAACTTTAATATTAGTACCATACATTTTTTCCACTACACTGGCGGGCACATGACCAGGCCTGAAACCCTTTAGCTGTACCTTTTTTCCGTATTCTTTTAATTTCTCCTTGTATTTAGGTGAATAATCTGCCTCCCCCAAAGACACGGTAAGCAGTGCGTTTACATTATCAGTTTTTTGGTACTGGATATTCATTTATCAGATTTTGTTAAAAGAGGCGCAAAGGTAAGAAATTCTCAGAAATGAGATTATAATATGCGAGCAGTTTTGTGTTTAACTAACAATTGGAATATTTTAAAATCTTTATTCCCAATTATATACGAACGTTCTTAATGAGACAAAATTCGTGGCTTGACTATAGTTGGTTACTTATAGAATAGTAATATTTCCGTAAATAATGGATGGTTGCCTGAAAATTGATTTCTCTGGTAGTTTTAAGGATATTTAATTTTACTATTTTTTTTCATTCCTGCTTTCATCTTTAAATTTCATTAAAAAAACATAATGCAACTATCAAATAATAAAGACCAGATCCCGGATGCAATTGCAACTTCAGGATTTATCAATACATGATGACCTTATTTCACGTGATGATCTTAGAAAGCAAACAGATGAAATTCTAACCTCGTTTTTAAAAGCTATAAATTCAGGTGTTTTTGATATCTGACGGTAAAAGTGGTGCCATTTTTAATTTTACCTGGCTAATAGATGAAGTTATGTTATATAAAGCCTAAAATTTGAGGTTATTTTTTAATTAATATGTTTACTGAATATGGTAAAAGTTCATAACATTTATATGAACTAAATAGTTATATAATTATGTTGTAGCCTTTAATAGTCCCAATTTGTTCTTCTTTATTAAGAAATTCAGTTTTCTTGATATAACTTTGTAATCGTTGTTTCTCCGCAGCAAAACAGTAAAATTTTAACAAAATGACAGCAATCTTAATTTTCTTCTTCGCTCACTGGTATTTATCCCTATTCAGCCAGACGTTTTATCTGCACCGTTACTCAGCACATAAGCTATTCACAATGAATAAGTTCTGGGAAAAATTCTTTTATCTGTTTACTTATATCACGCAAGGATCTTCTTTTCTTTCTCCAAGGGCCTATGCAATTTTACATAGAATGCATCACGCTTATAGCGACACTCCGCAAGATCCGCATTCTCCCCACAACACAAATAATTTGTTTAAAATGATGTGGGATACAAAAAATATTTACAACGACTATTTCGCTTATACACGCAAACCAGAAGATCGTTTTTCAAAGGACATTCCTCAATGGAGATTTATAGAATCTTTAGGTGATACTTGGATGTCAAGAATGGGTTGGGGCACTATATATGTTTTGTTTTATCTTTATTTTGTTCCTGCAGGTATGTGGTATCTGTATTTATTACTTCCAATACACTTTTTAATGGGCCCTGTGCATGGTGCGGTAGTTAACTGGTGTGGTCATATGTATGGATACAGTAATTATGATAACAATGATAAATCTAAAAATTCACTTGTTTTTGACCTTGTTATGGGCGGAGAATTATTTCAAAACAATCACCATAAAAACCCATTGAGTTCTAACTTCGCATCTAAATGGTTTGAATTCGATCCAACATATCCTGTTATAAAAATGCTTTCTGCTTTGAGGATAATTAAAATGGCACCAGGTATTCCAATTGAAATGCCACACCATATCAAAGCAAAAGCTGCTTAACTTTAGCGATAAACTTATTTAAGGGGTCAGATATTCAATTATCTGACCCTTTTTTATGAGTTCCAGATTTTCCAGGCCTCTTCTGCCTGCAAGTGCAACATTTCTAAACCATTTTTTACTGTAGCCCTCTGATTCATTCCCTTTTGCATAAAAAGTGTTATTTCTGGATTATAAACAAGGTCGAACAGAAAATGTCCTTTTCCAATGAAGGTATAATTTATATCCGGGCAAGTATCTATTTTTGGGAACATGCCTAAAGGAGAAGTATTAATAATCAATTTATGGTCTTCAATAATTTCCTTTGATAATTGATCGTAAGATAAAATATCAGTTTTTTGGCGAGATACGTATTGATATTGAATCTTTAAAGTTTTTAAAGCTCCTTCCACTGCTTTTGCTGCTCCGCCTGTGCCCAGGATAAGGGCTTTTATACCATTATAATTTTCAGGCAGCATTCTTTTTAATGATTCTAAAAAGCCATAATAATCTGAATTGTAACCCTTTAGTTTCTTGTCGCTGCCAACTTTAATAACATTTACAGCACCAACGAATTCTGCTGATACATCAAGAATATCAAGAAAAGGTAAAACCTGTTGCTTATATGGTATGGTAACATTTAAACCTATCAGTTCAGGATTGTTTTTTAAAATTGATGTAAATTGTTCAATTCCAGGTATTTCATAGTTTTCGTAGGCGCAATCTTTAATGTTTTCTTTTTCAAATTTTGAAGAAAAGTATTTTTTTGAAAATGAGTGGGTAAGCGGGAAACCAATAAGGCCGAAACGTTTCATATATTTATTAATATGCTAAGCTAAATAAATGGAATGAGTTTATGGTCAGAAGACTATCTTCGTAACGATGAAAAGATTGATTTTTATCTGGTTGGTAATGGGGTGCTTAGGACTCAAGGGTCAGGGATTACTTGATTTATTGAAATCTGATACATCAGAAATTATTCAAAAGGTATTAAAGGATTCAGCAAAATACCGTTTGCAAATAATTTATACCAAGATTGAAAAAACAAGTTCTTTTTTAAAAAGGGATAGATCCAATCTCATTACAGAATATATCAGGAATAAACCTGAAGAATACTTTTTCCCAGCAAGTTTGGTGAAAATGCCAGTTGCAGCTTTAGCCTTAGAAAAATTAAATGAATTGAAAGTTTTTGGGGTGAATGAGTATACTCCCTTTGCACCACTTTCAGATTTTCAATGCAATAAATCAGATGTTCCATCTGCCCCATTGACAACTCATGATCTAATTGATAAAATATTTGTCTACAGCGATAATCATGCATTTAATTATTTGTATGAGTTATGCGGACAAGCATTTATAAACAGAAGATTGCAACAGCTTGGATACTCAAATGCCAGGATCATAGAAAAAATATCCCGATGCAATACTTTGCAAAATGGGGAAACAGGGCCTGTTGTTTTTTACGATAATCAAAAAACATTACACATAGAAGGAAGACAAATGCCTATTTCATTGAAACAGGTATCAGTTAATATGAAAATTGGTAAAGGATATTTGTGGAATGGAAAATATGTGTCTTCTCCAAAAGATTTTAGCACATCAAATGTTGTTACTTTAAGCGATTTTCATCAAATGCTGATATCTTTTGTATTGCCTGAGAAGGTAAAAGATAATCAACGGTTTTTAATATCAGAATCCCAAAGAAAAGGTTTGTTAGAATCCATGTGCAAATTACCTAGCGAATATTATCCTGATTCATGCAATAAACAGACTTTTAAAGATACCCATGTAAAGTATTTAATGGGATACAGGGATTCTATTCCTTCACATTGGAAGATATACAATAAGGTTGGCCTGGCGCACGGCTTTATCAGCGATTGTACCTATTTTGAAGATAAGGAAAAGGATATCAGCTTTTTTCTTTCAGCTGTAATCTATGTGAATGAGGACAATATTTTAAACGATGGAAAGTATGAATATTATTCCGTAGGATTTCCCTTTATGCGTGCTTTAGGGAAGCTAGTTTATAATTATGAACTGCAAATGAAAGGGAATAAGAATTAATTGGCTTATAGGTAATTGGTTATAGCTTTAGAATAGTTCAATTTTCGATAGCTGCTTAATGTTAATCCCCGGCCTTGGAAATATGACGTTAAGAATTTCTTCAGGAGCGATGGCAAAAGAAAGACTGCTTGCCCATTTATTATCAAGATTGAGTACTTAGTATTAAGACTGCTGCATAAAGAATGAATCTGGCAACTTTCATCCTCTGCACACAATACACAACTGAATATAAGATTTCGTGCGTGGTGAAAGAAATTTAGTCATTTCTTTCACAGCCTTGCTTCTTAAACTCCTTCCCTGTAAAGGGAAGGTGGCTGAAAGCCGGAAAGGTAGATGGGTAAAGCCAAAAGAAGTCTTAAGAAATGATAAGGCCTGATCTTGTGGCGTTCATCAATAAAAATTTCTAACAAACTTAAATTGTATAGTTATAAGTTAAAGGATCAGGAAACTTAAATTGATATCCTGTGGTATCTAATAACTTTTTTACAAATATTTTCTTGCCAGAATTCTCGTCATCAGAATATCCTGGCAGAGGCAAATTAAATCTCCGACAGTCATTTGTGTAAAGTTCTTTTTTTGAAGGATGAATAGGAGAGCAAATATTGAAAACTCCGGTTTCAAAATCAGTTAATAAAAAAGAACATAAAATGGATATTGCGTCATCAAGATGAACTAGGTTCACTGGGAAATTGCCATTTTTTAAATTTGTTTTTCCAGCAAAATGCTTTGCCAATAATCTGTTCCCCCCAGTTAATCCACCAAATCGAAGTACGTAAGCAGGAATTTTAGCTTCCAGAACACATTTTTCTGCCAGGTACAATCCTGAGTTTCCAGTATTTCGAATGTTAAGTTCGTACTCTTCAGAAACTTCACCAGGCGTTTCTGGATAAACCGAGGTAGAACTAATCAGGATTACTTTTTTAATTGAGGAGCTTTGAATTTGGTTTAATATATCTCGGATCGCTTTCCAATACCATTCCCCATCTGTGCTTTTAGATTTTGGAGGAAATGAAAGGATTAATATTTCCTTGTCTAAAATGGTCTTAGGCACTTTATCTGCTCCAGCATTGAAAAGAGAGGCCTGTATTTTGGCTGTTCCTAAAAGACCTAGTTTATCAATGGATGTTGTAGTTCCCGCAACATGAACTCCTAATTCTATAAGGGTTTTGGCAAACGGAAATCCAAGCCAACCGCAACCTAAAATTCCCACAGAGGGTAAATTCTTACTTTGTCCTTCCATCTTTTATTGATTCAAAAGTAGGAAACTTTTTATGAAATCAATTGTTCGTAATTTTATAAATTGTCGTAAATTACGAAAGTATTATGTCCGACAATCCAATTAAAGGGCGTGGCGCCCAGATGAATACTAAGAACAAGTTTCTCAAAAGAGAATTTGTAATTGAGCATTTGGAAGGTATAGATGAAGAGTTTGTGGAGAATCCTAAAACCACTTATTTTATTGACTCTCCAAAACAAATTCTGAACAAAATTGTAAGTCCGGATTTAAGAGGCGAATATTCAATGAATCCTTACCAGGGTTGTGAACATGGTTGTATTTATTGTTATGCCAGAAATACTCATACTTATTATGGGTTTAGTGCGGGCATTGATTTCGAACAAAAAATAATAGTTAAAATAAATTCTCCAAAGGTTTTAGAAGAAGCCTTTGACAATAAAAACTGGCAGCCAACATCAGTTATGCTTGCTGGGAATACTGATATTTATCAACCTGCCGAGCGTAAATATAAGATTACAAGGCAGTTACTTGAAGTGTTTTTAAAATACAAAAATCCTGTGAGCATTATCACCAAAAATAGCCTGATACTGCGGGATATTGATTTGCTAAAGGAACTCTCCAAGCTGAATCTTGTGCATGTCAACATTAGCATAACCTCTTTAAATGAAGAAACCAGGTTGAAATTGGAACCCCGAACAGCAACTGCCAAACAAAGGTTAAAGGTTGTCCAGGAATTATCGTCAGCTGGCATTCCTGTAAATGTGATGATTGCACCAATAATACCTTCGCTTACCTGCCATGAAATTCCGGAAATAATGAAACAAATTGCAGATGCCGGAGCTTTATCAGCTGCTTACACAATGGTGAGGCTCAATGGACAAATAGGGGAGATCTTTACTGATTGGATAACCAAGCAATATCCTGACAGGGCAGAAAGAGTTTTGAACCAGATCAGAGAAGTACATGGCGGTAGCTTGAATGACAGCCAGTTTGGAAGAAGAATGAGTGGGGAAGGAAAGTATGCTGAAGCTATAAATATGCTATTCAAACTGGCTAAAGAGAAGTATTTAAAGGGAAGGATTTATCCTCCCCTTTCAACTGAACATTTTAAAAGACCTGAAAAAGGCCAATTGTCTATATTTTAGTTATTGCTTTCGGCATTGGCTAAGCCTTAAGCCTTTTCAAGTGTAGCAATATCAAATTTTTTCATTTTCATAAAAGCTGCCATCACTCTTTGTGATCTTGCAGGATCACTCATAAGTTTACTTAATATGGTAGGAACAATTTGCCATGAAAGTCCAAATTTATCCTTTAGCCAACCACAGTTGCTTTCCAGGCCACCAGCAGTAAGTTTAGTCCAATAATTATCAATTTCTTCTTGTGTATCACAGTTCACAACCAAAGAAACAGCTTCGTTAAACTTAAAATGCGGACCACCATTTAGCGCCATATATTGCGTGCCGTTCAATTCAAACATCACCACCATTGGAGTATCGACCGTAATTTTGGAATTTACGAAAACAGAACAATAAAATTCCGCTGCTTCTTTGGCCTGTCCATCAAACCAAAGACAAGGATAAATCTGATTTTTCATTTAATTAATCTTTTAGTTTAAGTAAATGAAATTATGCCTGATTCATTCTGGTAAAGGTATTCTTTAAATCTTCAGCACTTGCATTGGCCATGTTTTGACTAAAACCAAAAGTAAGTTCTGTTTTTCCTTCTTTCATCTGGTTAAAAACAGCTTCTATAAATTCACTTACCGGTGGTGCAGTATCATGCAAGCCTTTGCCACCCAAATCGGTATTAAGTGCTGGTGGGATCATTTCTATAACTTCAATATTTCTGGCTTTGAGCAAATTTCTCGTGGATAGCGTAAATGAATGAAAAAACGCTTTTGTAGCGGAATAAACCGGAACTTTTGTTAAAGGAACAAATGATAGTCCTGATGTAACATTAATTATCGCATTCAGGCTTTTTAGATTAATAAAAAGGGAAGTCAAATGCAGTGGTGCTTCAATATTGGTAGTGATCTCCATTTTTGCATTCTGGTAAAAATCCGGATCTGAAATATTCATCCAATTTTGGATGCCTGCATTATTGACAAGTATATTCAAATCAGGATGGCTTGAAGAAACCCAATTAAATAGTTCTATTCTTTCTGATTCAACCGATAAATCACAAACTCTGGTGATGATAGAAGAAAACTTATCAGCCACTTCTTTTAAAACTGATTCTCTTCGTCCACAAACAATTACCGTGTTGTTTTCTTTAAGAAATCTTTCAGTAAGACCTAAGCCAATACCACTAGCACCACCTGTAATTAAAATTTTGTTTCCTGATAATTTCATATAGTTTTTTTTATATTTCTTAACGTTGAATGGTTATTCAAATTATTTTTTGCCCACCCTTTCTATGGACCTGAAACTCAAGCCGCTCCAGGTTTTATCAATTGATATGGCGGTTACAGTAGATATACCACATTTCTCCGCTTTTAACCGTAAAGGATTTCTGTTGATGTCGGTTTTTATTTTGGAAGTTCCTTCGATATAAACCAACCATAAAACACTGTCATATTCAATACTTTCCAGATCGTTTTGGAGAAAAGCTTGCTAATTCTTTGTTGTTGTTTATAAAAACTAAAGTGTTAGTACTCTTGTTTTTTTTATCTTGAGAAATATCAAAACCTGCTTCAAAAAAGTCTTTCTTAATTAATGACGGAGCATTCAGAATAATGCTTTCCCCTTAAATTTTAATTTTTTACTTATCTCCAGCATTGGTTTATATCTTTAAAAATAAGTTATTGTCTTTTACCTATTCACCTATTATTTTCTGAACCCTTCCTATTTGACCATCTTCCAGCCTTACTTTTATTCCTCTATGGTGTTTAGGGACACTTGTAAGAAGATCTTTCACAATTCCCTGAGTTAGATTTCCTGTCTTTTGATCCTTTTTTAAGACAATCAGCACTTCAACTCCCTTTTTAATATCAGCTCTTATTTTGCCATCCATTTGGAAAAATTTAAAATGCAATTTAATCATTGCAAAAGTTTTGCCTACAGGAAATAACAAACGTTTTTTTGAAACATACAAGGCAAATTAGAAAACACCACTATAAGCCCTACTTTTGCAATAGTTACGCTCATTAATCAATGAATAAATTTCTACTTTTTATTTTTCTTCCATTTTCGCTTTTTTCCCAGGAGTTTTCTGTCAATGAGACTAAAACCTTTAATAACCAGAGCGATTATGTTAGGACTATAAAATTTTCACCATATGGGAATTATATAGTTATGAGCCTGGGTAACAATACTACAGAGCTTTATGACAAGAACTGGAACAAAATTTTTACTACTCAGGGCGAAGCCAAATCCTTAGGTAGTCAATGTCTGTTCTCTCCTGATGAAAGATTGCTAATTTTCTCTAAATACAAGAACCAATCTGATGTAGCTATTTACAGTATTGTTGAGAACCGGGTAATACAGACATTACAAGATGAAGGTCAATTTATTAATGCTATGGCATTGAGTCCTGACGGCCGATTTCTTGCTTATGGCAGCTATGAAACTTTCGAGATTTTCAGATGGGCTGATGGCAGGTTTAAGTTTGATAAAGAAATTAAACTCACAGATACGAAGGTCTATTCTTTGGCCTTTTCCAAAGATGGAAAAGAATTAGTTGCTGGCCTTTATAATAAAAATCCCATTCTTTTTAATCTTAAAAATGATAATTGGAGTCAGCCTCAAAATATAACTGCAACAAACCTTTATGCAGAAGAAGTATGCTTTAGCCCCGATGGGAAGCGACTGGCCATTTCACATACTTATTCAAGTAGTATTGATATCTATGCTAAAAAACATGAAAAGTATGAAATCATTCAAAGCATTCCATCTTTAGATTATACCGCTGAGGCACTTTCTTACAGTCCTGATGGTCAGATTTTGGCAGCAGGTTTCCCAAATGGATGGATTTTTATGTGGCAATTATCAAAAGCTGATACCCTTAAACTGATAAAAAAGGTATACAGGCACGATGGGCGCATATTTGAAATAGACTTTAGTGCAGATGGAAAACTAATGGCTACTGCCGGAGGTGATAAAACAGGTGTTATTTGGTCATTAGAAGGAATAAAACCCAGTAACAAATTCATTATCAGTAATATATTAGGTTCTGATATTACTTTGGCCCAAAGGAAAATTCTCACCAACGAAAATGCAAATGAGATTGTCGCTGGAATAGATCCATCACTTCTGACTCCTAAGGATGAGTTTGAAACCAATATGGATTTCCTGAAACGCAAAGAAAAACTCAAAGCGAGGCTGACTTATTTAATGCAGGAAAAAATTGAAGAGTTTTTTCAGATGAACAAAAATGGGAGCATTCTTGAAATAAATCTGGACAAAGCTGTAAGCTATGATGCTGATGGGCAGCAATATTTTATTTTGTTTATGGACACCCCAGGCAAGATTAAATTAGGTCCCGCTGATGCCAAAAGCCTTAAAGAAAACTGGAGCAAAGCAAAAATTACCATTCAGAAAATCAGGGATAAAAGCGGCGAGAATGTTTATAAAAATTTTATTTTGATACATCCCATTTCTGGTAAAAAGTATGAAATAGAGATAAATGAAAATCCATTTGTTTCTGGCAGTGCCAATACAGAAAAAGCCCGGAGCAGCACAATTTCTTCAGAGAATGCCACTTTGGCTTTGGTTGATACTGCTGGAAATAAAGCAAAGCAATATGGTACGAGCTATGCACTTATTTTTGGAACAAACGATTATGAAAATTATCCTGATTTGGTTAACCCTTTGTATGACGCCAAGGCTGTAGCAGACGAACTTTCGAGAAATTATGGATTTCAGACTGACCTAGTTGAAAATGCAACACTGGATGGCATCCTGAAAAAGTTGAAAAGATATGCTCAGTTATCGTATGATAAAAATGATAAACTATTGATATTTTTCGCTGGTCACGGAAAATACGATGAGATCTTTCGAGAAGGTTACCTGGTAGCCAAAGAGTCAAAACTTCAGGACGACGCAAGGACAACTTTTTTGTCTCACTCAAACTTGAGGACTATTGTAAATAATATCGATTGTGAACATATTTTTTTAGTAATGGATGTTTGTTTTGGTGGTACTTTTGATCCATACCTGACTTCCCATCGTGGAACCGAAGAGGTTTACGAAGAAGTTGCTAAAACTGAGTTTATTGAAAGGAAAATGAAACATAAAACACGTCTTTACCTAACAAGTGGAGGTAAAGAATACGTTCCAGATGGAAGGCCAGGTGAACATTCACCATTTGCACGAAAATTCCTTGAAGCCTTAAGAAGTTATGGCGGAAAAGATGGAATATTAACAGTGAGTGAGGTAATCAATTATGTGGAAAAAGTAGTTCCTCAACCCAGGACCGGCGAATTTGGAAACAATGAGCCAGGAAGTGACTTTGTTTTTATAGCCAAATAGAAATTAGAAATATATTATCATGAACAATCAAAAACAAGCACCACGTTATTACGTTCCTCATCATTTGATTTTTTATCCGGTTATGGGAGTATTAGTTTTTGCCTGCATGAGACAGGCATTTATGGGTTATGAAAATCAATATATATGGTTTGTGATTGGGATATGTTTTTTCTCTGTTATTGCATTGGCTTTTATGCTCAGGCAGCATTATGCTTTAGGTAATCAGGACAGAATTGTCAGATTAGAAATGCGCTATCGTTATTTTGCTACTACCGGTAGCCGATTTGAACCTTTAGAAAAACAATTAACATTCAAGCAGATAGCTGCTTTAAGATTTGCTTCAGATGAGGAAATGTCAGATTTAATAGAAAAAACTGTATCAGAAAAATTGACTCCTTCTTTAATAAAGGAGAAAATAACAAACTGGGTGACGGATGATATGAGATTATAATTTAAAAAGGTCCCTCCGGATTATCCGGAGGCACCTTTTTATTAGTCCATCCTGATTTGTTTTTGTACCCAAACAGCCACTTTACCTCCCTTAACGAGAAATTCAGCCCACCCATTTTCATCAATTGTGATTTCTTCTGGGCTTCCTTTTAAGAAATCTACAAAAGTTTTACCAGCAAATCTTTTGCCTATCTCCATGTGTTTGTTACCATCATCACCATTTGAAAGGATTACTGCACAACCCGTTCTTTCATCTTCATTTCCTTCTCTGGTCCATCCAATACAGTTTTTATGATCTATATAATCTCTTTGTGCACCATAAGCAAAATTCTTTCTAAGTAGCAATAATGCTTCCAATTCTTCACACTTTGGTAGAATGATTTCATAATCATTTCCATCTTTACCCTTATCTGTATAAGATGTTCCATAAAGGTCTGGATAGAAAATACATGGATAACCTTTTTCACGTAAAAGTATTAAAGCATAACCCAATGGCTTGAACCATGGGTTTACAGGAGCTTCAAGTGCCTGTAAAGGTTGCGTATCATGATTATCGATGATGGTTACAGAGAAAGTGGGTGCAGCATCTACTAAACTGCCATCAAAAATATGAGACATATCATAATCACGCCCTTGGTTAGAGGCATCATATAAATTGTGGTGCAAGGATGCATCGAACAATGTCATTCTTCCCTGAGTAGCATCTAAATATTTTTGTAATAAAGGCAAATCTCCTGGGGCCCAATATTCACCAACTATAAAAAGATCTGGTTTAAGACTTCTCATATAATCAACCCATTCATTGATAAACCTGGGAGACATATGTTTTATAGCATCCAGGCGCATTCCATTAAAGTTGGTTGTTTCCAAATACCACTTGCCCCATCTTTTTAGTTCCTCTCTAACAAATTCATTTCTGTATTCAATATCTGCACACATCAGATAATCGAAATTGCCTTTTTCGTCATCTATTACCTCATCCCAACCTTCACCATATTCATTCTGAATTTTATATATCGCAGTTTCTTTAGAAGCATTATCATAATCAACTCCAGTAAAGCAGCGGGCATCCCAGATAAAATTTGAATATTGTCCTTTTCTTCCAGGAAAAGTAAATTTGGTAAAAGCTTCTATTTCAAAGGCATCACTTACAATTTCATTTCTATGTTCAGGATCAACTTTTTTAACCCAGATTTTTTCCGTTTCATCTGCACCACCCATGTGGTTTAACACTATATCTGCAATGGCAGTTATTCCATTATCCTGAAGGGCTTTTATACAATCTATATACTCTTGTTTTGTACCATAACGGGTACGAACTGTACCTTTCTGATCAAATTCGCCAAGGTCGTAAATATCATATACATCATAACCTCTTGAGTTTGTACCGTCTGAACCCTTATAGGCTGGTGGTAACCAGGCTGCAGTAACTCCGAGCTCAGCAAGTTTGGGTGCTTCCTGTGAAAGATAACTCCAAAGTGTTCCGTTGTCTCGGGAATACCAGTGAAAAAATTGAATCATTATCCCGTTTTGCATAAAAGTTTAGTTTAAAGATGAGGCAATTGAGCAAAACTTGTTAAAAATCTGTACCATGATTTAGGATTTATCGGTGATAAAAAATTAATCTCGTGTTTTAAAACATTTTTGAAATTTGTTGGTTTTGATGTGATTTCATATAAAAAGAAAAAAGCCAGACATCTGGCTTTTTATTAAAATTTCAGGATGATTTTTTTTTACTTGGTAATAATCTGTTTTATATCGTTTAACATCAGCTCTACCCATTTTTTATACTGGATTCCGGAAGGATGCAGACCATCATTTGCAACAAGTTCAGGTTGTTTTAATCCGCCTCTCGATATTGGCGTAATATTGAAATATTTGATTCCCATAGAATCTGTTATATTCTTATTAGCTGCATTAAATGAATCAATCTCCTTGCTGATTTCTACCTGGTTCGATTCGCTGGAAGGAGTGTAACCATAATCTGGTATGGAGATAACAAAGACTTTTGACTTATTATCTTTTGCAAATTTCACGGCAGTTTCTAGAAGTTCTTTAAATTGTACTTTATACTCAGATAAACTTCTTCCCTGGTATTGATTATTAACCCCGATCAATAGCGAAACGATGTCATATTTATTGTTATCAATATTGGCATTTGAAATTGCAGTTTTCAAATTTTGGGTTGTCCAACCGGTTCGTGCAATTATAGTGTCTGTAACTGTTATGTTTTCTTTCTTTAGTTCTGAAACAATCAAATTTGGATATCTGTCACTGACCGACACACTTTCTCCAATAGTGTAAGAATCACCTAAAGCCAAATATGTATATGTCTTATTTTTATCTGTGATTTGTGAAGTCGGATTAGAGGGCATTGGTGGGTTTTGAGGTTTCACCGTTCGTTTCTGACAGCTAGCAGAAAAAAACAAAACAAATAAAGGGATAACCAGGCCGTTTTTCATAAGAGCTTTGTCTTATAAATACGTTTTATCCAGGAGTAATGGATTCATTGAATACGAAGTTTAGATGTTTTTTTTTTAGGTTTTAATTTTTTATTACGAATCTGATTATATAAAATATCATCCTCCCTTAATTTTTCTTTAACAGCCAGGAAAAGAATAAATAAAAAAATACTTATTAATAATAATAGAATAATATTTTTTGATATGTTAGTAAGAACAAGTACAACTAAAATTATGACCCAGACACAGGACAGTCTGTAAATCAAGTATTTGTAATTATTCTTTATTGTCATATTATTAAATTGTTAATATTTTCACAACATTTCTAAGATTAACTTTCAATAATATAATTCAACCTCAACTTCATTTTAATTAGAACAAGTTTAAAAAATCTGTCAATAAAGCAAAAACCTCTCTAAACTTGCTGAAAGTAACAACGTTTGCCTTGTCATCAATATCGTGATAGGCGGAGATTTCGCCTAAAGTGTAGATAAAGAATGCAGGCACACCTTTTTCAGAAAAGGGAAAGTGATCTGAATTAGATGCTTTTCCTCTTGCTACTATTTTAGGGATCCTATTTGTTTTTTTATTTAAACTGTCGAGCATTGAAAATTGTTGTGGCAACACTGCTCCGTTTACAACCGTAATGCCCTCTTTTCCAGAACCTAAAAGGTCCAGGTTAATCAGAAACTTTATTTTGCTTAAAGGAAATAAAGGGTTATTTACATAAAACTGACTTCCTATCAATCCTGCTTCTTCTCCTGCAAAACCAATGAACATCATGGAATAAGGTAGTTTTTGAGAACTATCAGCATAATATTTGGCAAGTTCCAGCATCATGGCAATTCCGCTCGCGTTATCATTTGCTCCTGGGAAGTAAGTATTTTTTCCTAATTGACCTAAATGATCATAATGAGCGGTAATGACTAAAAAGCTGTCTTTTTTAGAGGTGCCTTCAAAAAAACCAATAACATTTTTTGCATTGTGTATTGGAACAAAAGTGTTCGCAATATTAAGTTTGATTGTTCTGCTCTTTGAAGGAAGACTATTTGTAAGAATTTGAACTGTGCATTGAGGATCTACTTCGCTCGATACAGAATAAGTGAGTTTTTTGGGGACTACTTCTACAATCACAGGGAATTGTGTAAGAAGGTTTCGTATAGCTGGTTCAAGCTTCTTCAATTGTTTTTTATAGTCGGTATTATAAATCAAGGCTTTGTTTTTACCAGAGCCTAAAAGTTTTGCCTGATTAAACCCAGGTGTAAAAAACAAACTGTCAATCTTTATCACCTTAAATTTTCCTTTCACACCCTTGCTTCCTGGAGACAAAATATAATCCTTACCAGTTACAAGCTTTTTCTTTCCGATTCGAACTTCCATAGCTCCTGGAAAAGTATTAACGGGAAAACTAAAAGGCTGAAAATAAGAATCCTTAAAAGGAAGAAGCCCACAAAGTTTAAATTCTTTTTCGACAAACTCAGCAGCCAAACTATCCCCACCATTCACATAACCACGACCGTGATAAAAAGGAGAAGATAAGGTTTGGACTATCTTCCGCGCTCGCTCAACATCCTGAGCAAAAGAATATTGAAAAAGGAAAACTGAGACAACTAAAAACCTAAAAAGCATAAATCTTAAATCAAGGAGAAAACTTGCAAAACAACTCTCACTTCTGTCAACCGTCAACTGTATACTGTCAACTAAAACTCGCAACTAAAAACTCGCAACCCACAACTACTTCCGATAACTAATCCACAAAACACCACTTAAAACAAAGCAGGTACCTATAAATTCAATTAGGGTAAAAGGCTCATTTAAAAACCAATAACCTAAAAAGATAGTGATTACTGGCCCAACGCTGGCAACAATTGAAGCCTTGCCGGCACCTATTAAATTAATCCCTTCTGCCACTAAAAACGTAGGAATCACAGTAGATATTATGGCAATTGAGAAGCCAAACCAATAAAACTGAGCTGGCAACTCTAATAAGTTGGTTGGTTGGACTATAGCGAAGTGAATAATCACCACTACACAGGAAACCATCATGGAATAGGCATTAAATAAAACTGAACCTAATTTAGGTATCAAACTTCCGCTTCCAACCAGGTAAGCTGCATAGGTAAAAGAACTAACAAAAATATACATGGCTCCTAAAACCATATTTTTTTGAGAATGAATATTTGTATCTGAAAAAATCACAAAAACTCCAAAATAGGTGAGGAGCAAGGCAAAAACAATGTTTTTGGTTATTGGTTTCTTTAAAAAAGCTGCTGATAATAGTACCACAATAGTTGGATAAACAAAAAGGATCAATCTTTCCAATCCAGCCGTTATATATTGCAATCCCCAGAAGTCAAAAATACTGGCAACATAATATCCTAAAATCCCAAGAAGGATTATTTTAATCCAATCAGTTTTATTTACACGCTGCTCGTGGTTTTTCCTTTTGTAAATAAAAGGTACAGCCAAAAAGAAAGGCAAGGAAAAACCCATTCGTAAAGTTAAAAGTGTAACAGGATCTATAGAAACACCATAAGCGAGTTTAATGATTATGGCTTTTATAGAAAAGCAAACAGCACCAAGTAATACAAGAATAATCCCCTTTAAATCTTTCAAAATAAAATCAAAATCAAATAAAGCACTTTAACCCAAAGAAAAAAAGGAACTGAAAAACTCAGTTCCTTTCCGGTAATGCAGTGGTCTTGATACTTGATACTCAATACTTGGTTCTACTTCGCCTTCCTCAAATCCAAAGTGTAAACATGTTCTTTGTCGATCACGGGTTTCACTACATCATATTTAGTAGGAGTTTCATTTGGAGCAATATATCGCGCAACGCCGGTATATTCCGGAGTTGGAATTAAGGTATCCTGGGTATGGCCATTATCCCAGAACCTGTTGATTCTCCTTCCTTCGGCTTCATAAGAATTAACTGGGAAAGTTTCGTAAGATCTTCCTCCGGGGTGTGCCACATGGTAAGTACAACCAGCTATTGACCTGCTGTTCCACATATCAACAATGTCAAAAGTCAATGGAACATCCACCCCAACCGTTGAATGCAAAGCTGAAGGAGGTGCCCAGGCCTTATATTTTACACCAGCTACATATTCACCTTTTGTTCCTGTATTTCTCATTGGAACTCTGACTCCGTTACACATAATAGCATAGCGTTCTTCTGTGAAACCACGCACCTTTATTTGGATTTTTTCTACAGAAGAATCTACAAAACGGGCTGTACCACTATTGCTCATTTCCTCCCCCAAAACATTCCAGGGCTCAATTCCCATGCTCAGTTCCATTCTCATAGTACCAACATCTATTTTGCCATAAAAAGGAAAACGGAATTCGAAGAATGGTTCTAACCAGCTCATTTTAAAGGGATAACCAGAATTGTTCAAATCATCTACCACTTGCTGCATATCTTCCCTTACATAATGTTCAAGTAGGAATTTATCATGCAGCTCTGTACCCCAGCGTACAAGTTTATGTTTATAAGGTTCTTTCCAGAATCTTGCTATCAAAGTTCTGATCAGCAACAATTGAATCAGGCACATATGTTTGTGAGGAGGCATATCAAAACCCCGGAATTCCAGTATTCCCAATCTTCCGCTCGAAGAATCAGGAGAATATAATTTGTCAATACAGAACTCAGCCCGATGAGTATTGCCTGTAATATCAGTCAATAGATTTCGGAATATCCTGTCTACCATCCAAAATGGAACCTCTTCATTTTCAGGAATCTGATCAAAAGCTATTTCCAGTTCATAAAGCATTTCCTGACGTCCTTCATCAACCCTTGGTGCCTGACTTGTTGGACCAATAAAAGAGGTAGAGAATAAATAAGAAAGGCTAGGATGATGCTGCCAATAGGTGATCAAACTACGCAAAAGATCCGGCCTTCGTAAAACCGGGCTATCTGCAGGCGTTTTTCCTCCTATGGTAATATGGTTTCCTCCGCCGGTTCCGGTATGCCTGCCATCCAGCATGAATTTTTCACTTCCCAGGCGGGATAATCTAGCCTGCTCATAAAGTTTATCATAATTAGAAACCAAATCGTCCCAGTTTTCAGCCGGATGAATATTGATTTCTAAAACCCCAGGATCCGGAGTTACCATCAATTTTGTTAACCTGTTGTCTTTAGGCGGATCATAACCCTCAATTCTCACAGGAATTTTAAGATCTTCAGCAGTAGCTTCAACTGAGGCCAATAAATCCAGATAATGCTCAAGGTAATCAAGAGGAGGCATAAAAATGTGCATAACACCCTCCCTCACCTCAATGCAAATTGCTTTTTTAACAGTAAATACTTCGTAAAGGGCTTCGCCTTCTTTTTCTGTTTCTTTGCTTTTTTTAGTGGTAAGCTGTTGTTTTCCGTATTTCAATGTGTCATTATCGTCCTCATCTGAAACAGAAACAGGATTTAATAATTGGGTTGGAATGCTTTCGTCAATAGGCTCGTTAATTCTTTGTTTTACTTTCAAATGATAATCAATCAATTCTGCAGTTTTTTCAAATAAACTGCGCTCTACAGGACGTTCATTTTTAGAAGGAGAAGAATAAGGGAGTGATTCTAAAGGCAATCTTAATCCAACCGGAGAATTTCCAGGTATCAGGTATAAATTCGATCTCCGGAATGTCCATGCAGTACTTAGCCACCTTTCATTCCAGTAATTCCATTGCATAGGAAGAACATGGCCAACTGGTTTATCCAAATTATGTCCTAAAAGCTGAGCAAGTTTTTTTCGCTCCAATGGATCTTTTAAATTGTATTTTAGAGGATCGATGTTTACCGGTAACCTCTCTTCTTCCCAAAGAAAATAAAAAATATCTTCGTAAGCAGGTGTGACATTTGAAGAATTTAAACCAAGATATTCTGCCAGTCTCTTGCTGAACCTTAGCGAATCTTCATGAGTAAATTCCGTCTGGCTTTTATCCTGGGCAAGTAATTGTGGGTTTTTCCAGAGTGATTTTGAATCTTTGAGCCAATATAATGCCAATTGCCATCTTGGAAGTGGCTCGCCTGGGTACCATTTTCCTTGTCCATGATGAATAAGTCCATTTGTTCCAAATTGATTCTTAAGCCTCATAATAAGGTCATTGGCAAGATACCTCTTATGTGCACCGTCAGCTGCCACATTCCATTGTTCCGACTCCATGTCGTCAATCGAAACAAAAGTAGGTTCACCTCCCATGGTCAACCTCACATCATCTCTTGCCAATTGCTCATCCACTAATCTCCCCAGACCAATTGCTGCCGCCCATTCTTCTTCAGAATAAGGTTTAGAAACCCTAGGGTCTTCGTGAATCCGTGTAACAATATTACTGAACTGAAAATCAATAACTTCACACTTATCACTGTATCCGGTAACAGGCGCAGCACTAACCGGATCGGGTGTACATGCTAAAGGAATGTGTCCTTCACCAGCCAACAAACCAGAAGTAGCATCCAAACCTACCCAACCCGCTCCAGGAATATAAACTTCCGCCCAGGCATGTAAATCAGTAAAATCTTTGTCAGTCCCGGATGGTCCATCAACTGCCTGCTGATCAGCCTTCAATTGTACAAGATAGCCACTTACAAACCTGGCTGCCAAACCTAAATGTCTGAAAGCCTGGACTAAAACAAATGCAGAATCTCTGCACGATCCCAAAGCATTCCCAAGTGTTTCTTCACAGGTTTGAACCCCAGCCTCTAACCTTATAGTATAGTTGATTACTTGTGAAAGGTCCTGATTTAGTTTCACAAAGAAATCAATCGTATTCATTTCCTTGATATTTAAATAAGGCTCTAGCCATTTTTTCAATAATGGTCCTGATTCTTTTATTTCCAGATAAGGAAGAAGCTCCTTCTTTTGCTGCTCATCGTATAAAAAAGGAAACGTTTTTGCTGAATCCTCTATGAAAAAATCAAATGGATTTATTACGGTCATGTCGGCGATAAGCTCAACATCAAAACTAAATTCATTGGTCTGTTCCAAAAAAACTACCCTTGCCAGGTAATTTCCAAATGCATCTTGCTGCCAATTTATGAAATGTTTTTCAGGAACAATTTTAAGAGAATAGGACAAAACCGGGGTTCTGCTGTGAACTGCTGGTCTTAATCTGAAAATATGAGGGGATAATGTAACGTACCTGTCGTATTTATAAGTCGTTTTATGAGAAATAGCAATTCTTATTGACATATTTATTAAGGTTAGGCAAGTCTTAAAAATAAGGATTTATTAAATAGAATGAAACAAGATCATCAATGGATTTTTTATTAAAGGTAAAAGGATAAACTATTTGTATTTTTGTCTGATAATTAAGAATTTCAATTAAAATGATTGTTGCAAAATGAAAGGGAGAGTCGTAAAATCTACGGGCTCCTGGTATGAGTTAGAAGAAGAGATTGATAAATATAGAGTAAAAGCAAGATTAAGAGGCATTTTTAAAATTGCAAATCTAAAAGTGACCAATCCAGTTGCAGTAGGAGATTGGGTGACTTTCGAAAAGGAAAGATCTGGAACTGGTGAGTATGAAATTTTAGAGATTCATCCTAGAGAAAACTACATAATCAGAAAATCTACGCATAAAACTGCTCATGACCATCTTATAGCCTCAAATATTGATCAGGTACTTATTTTATTTACCTTATCTATGCCCCGTACTTCTGTTGGTTTTCTTGATCGGGCCTTAGTAACTGCTGAAGCATATAGAATACCAACAATAATTGGTTTCAATAAGTGTGATATATATAATGAGTCACAAAAGGAAAAGGTAAAAGAGATTATACAAGTTTATAGAAAGATTGGGTATCCCTGTTATTTTATTAGTGCTCTTGAAAATATCGGAACCTCTGACATAAAAGATTGTTTAAAAGACCATGTGACCTTAATTATGGGTCATTCAGGAGTAGGAAAATCTACTTTAATGAATACACTTTATCCTGGTTTGGATCTTAAAACATCAGAAGTGTCAAAATTCGCAGAGAAAGGCACTCATACAACCACATTTGCTGAAATGTTTGCATTGGACGAAGACACCTATATAATAGATACACCTGGAATAAAGGAATTAGGAATCAGTGAAATAAAGGAAGGAGAATTGTCACATTACTTTCCTGAAATGAGAGCCATGATCGGAAAGTGCAGGTTTCACAATTGCCGCCACCTGAACGAACCAGATTGTGCTGTAATTGATGCAGTAAAATCTGGAGAAATTGAATACTTCCGATACGAGTCATATATAAGTATAATCACAGGAGAAGACAATCGCAAATAACGTTGACAACGGTCAAAGACCTTGTCAACCGTTAAAATTATTAATTATATTAAAATGCTAAAAGAACAAATTATAAAAGCCTTAAGTAAAGTAGAAGATCCCGATCTGAAAAAAGACCTGATATCTCTTAACATGATAGGCGATATTAAAATTGAAGATCAAAAGATCTATTTTACTGTAATCCTTACAACACCCGCTTGTCCGTTAAAAGAATTAATTAAATCTAATTGCATCAAAGCCATTGAAAAAGAAATCGGAAGTGATTATGAAATTCATATCACTATGACTTCTATTGTTACTTCTACAAGATCTAATGCGCCATTATTGCCTGGAGTCAAAAATATAATAGCGATTGCCTCAGGAAAAGGTGGAGTGGGTAAATCAACAGTAACATCGAACCTGGCTGTGGCCTTGGCACAATCAGGAGCAAGAGTTGGAATAATTGATGCAGATATTTCAGGCCCATCTATACCCGTTATGTTTGGCTGTGAGTTAGAGAAACCTGAAATAATAGTAGAAGATGGCAAAAACTATATCATTCCAATTGAAAGATTTGGAGTCAAACTTATTTCCATAGGATTTTTAACTCCAACAGACGGAGCTGTTGTTTGGCGCGGACCAATGGCCAGTTCTGCTCTGAAGCAATTTATTTCAGACTGCAAATGGGGCGAATTAGATTATTTACTGATCGATTTACCTCCTGGAACAAGCGACATCCATTTAACTTTAGTCCAAACTCTCCCAGTTACAGGTGCCATAATTGTTACTACCCCACAAAAAGTGGCCTTATCAGATGCCCAAAAGGGTTTAAATATGTTCACACAACCTCAGATCAATGTTCCTGTTTTAGGCATTGTTGAGAACATGGCCTATTTCACCCCCGCTGAACTTCCTGATAATAAGTATTACATATTTGGAAAGGATGGAGGTAAAATGCTTTCTGATAAATATGGTATAGATTTACTTGGACAGATACCTATCGTTCAAAGTATCAGAGAGGCGGGTGATGCCGGTAAACCAGTCGTGCTTCGGGATGAAATCACTTCTAAGGCATTTATGGATTTGTCTGAATGTGTTGCTCAAAAGGTTGCTATCCGGAATGCCACAAAACAGAAAACAAATATTGTAGAAATAAGAAGGTAATACGAGTAGATTTAAATCAAAGGTTAAAGCCTATCCACTCGCACTGGATGGGCTTTTTTTATGGTTAAAGGGGAAAATGTAGTCTTTCTAAAAAATATTTCTTTAGCAGGGACCTTCATTACCAAAGAGTTAAGTAATAGTTAATGGAAAAGGTATAAATATTTTGGGAGTAGGTATTGCGGGGGGAGAAAAGTTGATTACCTTTGCATCCCCAATCGGAAGGAAAGGGGTAAAAAGAGGGAAAACAGGGAGTATAAACGAACTGAAAACCACGTTTCACTTTAGGGTGAGGAAGTTCATTGAGGTAGGAGCTGCAGAGAGGCTTGAGGCCATCTGCGGCAGGAAAGACAAAATAGTAAAAATTAGGAACATTTAGGATATTAAAGATCCAAATACAATGGAGAGTTTGATCCTGGCTCAGGATGAACGCTAGCG
>JACMRH010000544.1 GCA_014376535.1 Cytophagales bacterium
ACTTTTTCGGGCAGAATTGTTACTTCCTTAAACTTTTAGTAATAACTGTTTTTCCAACACTTCTATGGCAAGTATTTTTTCTTCATCATTTCCTATTCTGATCAAGTCAAAAGCAGCAAATATCGCATATAGCGATAGATCATTAATGCATGCCTGGGGTAATTTCGGGTATAATGGAACAATTGTACAACCTAATACACCATTTTTAAAATCTTCCCAGGGCCATACAACACCAAATGATGAAAGAATTTTTTGACTGTAAATAGGTGTCGAATGGGCAGTTGGAATACCCATTCGTGGTTTCCCTGGATCGGCAGGAAAATGATAGCGTGCCCCATAAACCATATATTCAATAAATGACTTTCGGTTGATCGTTTGTTTATCTTCAAGTAACAGTTTAGCCTCTATTAACCTCCTTAATCCATCAGATACTTCTGACTGTGAAATACAGAGAACCCTGGCTAAATCAGTCTGATTTGCTTTTGATCCTTTAGGTAAACGGCAAAGCTTTGCAGCCAGGGCTAAATCGTGCGCTCTCACTTTATACTAATTAGTTATCGCAATATGCGATATAGTTTAAATATTTTATTTTATAGTCGTTATCTGGGCTAATCCATAAATCTAAATAACTATCCGAACTTTGAAAGCCTTGCATTAATCATTTAGGGTTACAAGTGAATTGTTGCGAACGAATAAGACCCAGTATGTTTTATATTTTTAGTTTATCAGTTTAGCCCTATATTAATATCAGACTATAAAAAGGACTGAGTATCTATTAAAGCTAATCTTTACCATTTTAACTTAATATTCTAATAAGTAGCTACTTATATAAATTTATTTTATCTTGCATACAAATTAATATATATGAAAAAAGGAATCTACCTGGGTTTACTATTTAGTTTGATTTTTACTGCAAACACATTTGCTCAGGAGCAAGTCTCTAATACGGCAGGTTCAAGCAAATTGTCTTTTTCCACCATTTCACCTAATCCATTTCAATCACAGTTTACTTTCAGACCCGAAGCTGATGGTAAGATTGTCATATTCAATTCAGATGGTTACCGTGTACAGGAGTTCTATTTTAAGAAGGATCAAGTAATTGAATTGGGCAATGACTGGCCGAAAGGATTATACCATGTTAAGATTTTCGGACTTGGCCGCACTGACTTTACAAAGATTAGAAAGGATTAAATCTTCTTAAACCAGTCGATAACTAAACTGCCTGCGTCTCTAAACCTTCCGTTGTTTCTTTCAAAGGCTTTAGGTTTCTTGGGGCTCCTTCTTCAAAATACGGGTAAATGTCTGTGATCATGGTCAGGACAATTTCTACTATTTCATAATCGGAAACACTATCAGAAAACAGATCATTTACAGAATCAAACGCTTCTTTTGCATTTGAAGCAGAGGCCATAATGATTTGGTTTGACTTGCTTTCTTTGCCTGATTTTTCGTCGAGAGTAGTAATATTTACTTTTACCTTATACCATTTAAAGGCTTCATCATTGTGAACAAGCTCAGAAATCCTGGGTTTTTTAACAGACACTAGCGTAAACTCTCCTAATGTATCGGCGAACTCTTTATATATTCTTGTTTCAGCATCAGTAAAACTAACTGCGTCTACCAGGTAGATCTCGCTTATCTTTGCTGTTTTGCCCCCTTCAAGCGTTTTCTGATACGCTATTTTGCATTCATACCAAGCTGACATATTATTATTAATTTTTGGCAATAAATTCCTTTTCAATTGATAATCCTAGCACTTGAAGTATTAATTTTATAACTACAGCTAAAAAATAGATTATCAACTAGTTATGTAAGATAAATGTTGTTTGATTATCGAATGATGGATTTCAATAACCTATAAAAAATAAGAAAAGACAAAGCGGTCTGCAAATAGCGTATTGTTAAAATTGTTTATAGAGGTGATAAGTGAAATGATTTTGGGGGCCACCCTCCTTTGGTCGGGTCGGGCTTTACACTTTTATCTTTTTGCCGTTATTAATTGAATGTTTGTAAGATAAAAGATGCAAAAAGGATAACGCTGCAATCCCTGGCCCTGATGCCGGATTCATTCCTTAGAATTCTTATCTTTGGTATTAAACCTCCTGTAGGTTTCACTGAGAAAAATTGTTAAATATGTTTGAGCAAACCTTTAAAAACATAGACGATATTCTGCATAAAGATGCTGGTTGCGGAAGTGAACTGGATTATGTAGAACAGACTTCCTGGATCCTTTTTTTAAAATACCTGGACGATCTGGAGAAGGACAAAAAAATGGCCGCTGAACTGGCAGGCAAAACATACAAAGACATAATTACTCCTGAATATAAATGGAGCGTTTGGGCTGCTCCAAAATTAGAAAACGGCAAAATAGACCATAATGCTGAAACAGGGGACGATTTGCTGGAAACAGTGAATAACAAGCTTTTTCCTTATTTAAAGAAATTTAAAACCTCTGCTGAAAGCGCCGATACCATTGAATATAAAATAGGAGAAGTATTTAGTGAACTGAAAAACCGTTTGCAAAGCGGCTACAACTTGCGTGAAGTTATAAACAGGATAGATGAACTGCGTTTCCGTACCCATGCGGAAAAGTACGAAATGAGTCACCTCTATGAAGACAAGATCAAAAACATGGGTAATGCCGGGCGAAACGGTGGAGAATATTATACTCCTCGTCCTTTAATTAAAACCATTGTAAAAGTTGTAGCACCAAAAATTGGCGAGAAAATTTATGATGGTGCAGTAGGCAGTGCAGGCTTCCTTTGTGAAGCATTTGAATATCTGAGAAACAGCAAAGGAAAACCAGAAAACTTGAGTTCTGCTGATATAGAAACACTCCAGAAAAGGACATTTTACGGAAAAGAAAAGAAATCGCTTGCCTACATTATTGGGATTATGAACATGATCCTACATGGCGTGGAAGCTCCTAACATTATCCATACCAATACATTAGCCGAAAACCTGAGCGACATACAGGAAAAAGATCGATATGATGTCATTCTCGCCAACCCACCATTTGGAGGCAAAGAACGGGACGAAGTGCAGCAAAATTTCCCTATTAAAACCGGGGAAACGGCTTCTCTTTTTTTACAACATTTTATTAAAATCTTAAAAGCTGGAGGCAAAGCAGCAGTTGTTATTAAAAACACTTTTTTAAGTAATACAGACAATGCCTCAATTAGCTTAAGAAAGCAGCTGCTGGAAAATTGTAACCTGCATACTGTATTAGATTTGCCTGGCGGAACATTTACAGGCGCAGGAGTAAAAACTGTAGTCCTATTTTTTGAAAAAGGAGCCCCAACCCGCAATGTTTGGTTCTACCAATTGAACCTCTCCCGAAATTTGGGGAAAACAAATCCTCTGAATGACAATGACCTTGCTGATTTTATAGAACTACAAAAGACATTTGCCGAAAGTGAAAACTCGTGGAATATTAATACTGCTAACATTGACTCAGCCACCTTTGATTTAAGTGCCAAAAATCCTAACAAGAAGGAAGAAGCGGCCTTGCGTTCTCCACAAGAGATACTAGAGGAAATGAAAGCATTAGACCAGGAAAGTGAAAGGATATTAAATTCTATTTTGGAATTGATATGATAAATATTGATAAGAAAAGTTTAGAAAAAGCTTATCGTTTATTTGAAACCGGGGATATAGACAATATTGAAATTGGCACAACCCAAGGTTTGGTACAAATACACAAGTACATATTTGGAGGCTTATACGATTTTGCAGGCCAAATGCGGACAGTGAACATATCAAAGGGCGGTTTCAGGTTTGCAAATGCTTTGTATTTGAAAGAGATTCTGGTGAAAATAGAAGAACTACCTGAAAATTCTTTTGAAGAGATTATTATAAAATATGTGGAAATGAACATTGCCCACCCGTTTATGGAAGGCAATGGCAGAACGATGAGGATATGGCTGGACATGCTGTTGAAATCGAAACTCAAAAAACTGGTGAACTGGCAGTTTGTAAGCAAAGAACTTTACCTGCAAGCAATGGAAAGAAGCCCTATTAACGATCTGGAACTAAGAACCTTACTTGCTGCCAATTTAACAGATGAAATAGACAACCGGGAAATAATCTTCAAAGGCATAGATCAATCTTACTATTATGAGGGATATGAGAAAGGGAGCGATGAGGAATAGATTAATTAGGTTAATTATAAAGATGAGAACCAGGAATAATACCCCGGTCACAAACTCCGTGAAATCCACAAATCCGTTTAATCCGTGTTCAATATGAGGGAGGGATGGGGAATAAAGAAGTTGGGGGATATCTCTAAAATTGTATATGGTTACACTGAAAAAGCTTCCCTTGAAGAAATTGGACCAAAATTTTTGAGAATTACTGATATTGAAGATAATGGAGTTAATTGGCATACTGTCCCTTATTGTAAAATTAGTCCTCTGGAATATGACAAATATAAATTGGTCAACGGTGATATAGTATTTGCAAGGACAGGAGCAACTACAGGCAAAAGTTTCCTTGTCAAAAATCCTCCAAAATCAGTATTTGCTTCTTATTTAATTAAACTCAACGTAAATAAAGAGATATTCCTTCCAGAATTCCTATTGCTCTTTTTTCAAACCGACACTTATTGGAATATTATAAATGATGGCATTTCGGGGTCAGCACAAGGTGGTTTTAATGCCACTAAACTAGGTAATCTATCAATTTCTTTACCTAGTCTCGAGGTACAACGAAGCATTATTTTAATAATACAGAGTGCATTTTCAATTATTGACCAAGCAAAATCAAACACACAAAAGAACCTCCAAAACACCAAAGACCTTTTTGAGAGTTATTTGCAAAGCGTTTTTGAGAATAAAGGAGAGGGTTGGGAAGAGAAGACATTAGGGGAAATAGCTCAGGTAAAAAGTGGAGGCACACCATCGCGATCGAAAAAAGAATATTGGGAAGGTGATATTGCTTGGTATTCATCAGGCGAATTGAACAATTTGTATACAACCGAACCTGAGCGTTACATTAATGAATTAGCTATCAATAATTCTAATTCAAAATTATTTCCAAAAGGTTCTTTGCTCATTGGAATGTACGATACGGCAGCATTGAAAATGTCAATTTTAGATAGAGATGGAACATTCAATCAAGCCATAGCAGGGGTCAAACCAAATGAAAAAATAGATCTTTATTTTATACTCCATTCAATAAATGCTATAAAACCCGAACTGTTAAGCATGCGAAGAGGAGTTCGTCAAAAAAACTTAAGTTTAGAAAAGATTAAAAACATACCTATTTTTCTTCCTCCTTTAACTGAACAAAAGGCACTGGTTCAAAAGCTTAAAGTACTTTCCACACAAACCAAAAAACTAGAAGCCATCTATCAAAAGAAGCTGGCAGATTTGGAAGAGTTGAAAAAGAGCATTTTGCAAAAGGCATTTAGTGGGGAACTTACCGCAAATGAAGTGGCTGTATAAGAAGTAGTTAAGGGATGTTCACGACATGGATGTCGTGAACATCCCCCTCGAAATTTAGATAGAACTTATTAACAGAGGGACATGAATGTCCCTCTGTTAAAGTAAATAAATGATATTCAATAAGATATCTTAGATGTTGAAAGTTATAGACATTCATGATTCTTATGTGATGGTCATGTGATTCTAGTTCATTTTTTAAAATATGTATATTGAGAGTCAATTAGTTACTTGTGACGGTCATGTGACAAAAGGTTTTTCAGAGTTTATGGAAGAAAATAAATACCAGGATAAAAAATCACTTCGTTTCCTAAAAGGGAAACAAACAGATTGGGATGAATTAGCAAAAGATTGTGTTGCTTTTGCTAACGCTCAAGGAGGAATTATTTTTATTGGTATTGAAAATGATGGTTCCGAACCAGAGAAAGACCAAAAAATAACAGACGCAACATTACCTGAGGTAATTCAAAAAAACATTGTGCAGCGTACAGTTAATGTAGCGGTTGCCATAACCAAAGAAATCTCAGAAAACGGAGGGGAATACATTCGGATTCAAGTTTTTCGCAATGCCCAAACAATTGCTTCAACTACAGACGGCAGATATTACATTAGAATTTCTGATGAATGTAAACCTATTCCTCCTGATGAAATGGCTAGGTTGGCAGCCGACAAAAATGCTTTTGTTTGGGAAGAACAAACAACAAAAAGAATAGATAAGAATTTATATGATCCTCAGAAAAAGTTAGAATTTATAAATGATATTCGATCTTCAGCTAGAGTAAGTTCTTTTATAAAGGACATGTCAGATGAAGAACTGCTAGAGCATTATTTCTTTCAGAAGGAAAATTACTTAACCAACTTAGGAATTCTATGGATCGGAAGAAGAGCCGATCGTGCATCATTATTATATCCTCCTGCTATACAAGTTATTCGTTTTGATGAAGGAGAGGAAAAAGTCTGGAAATTATTACTGGACGACTACTTTTCAAATCCAAAAGACTTGTTAAAAAAGATCCTGAACGAAGTTCCTGATTGGCAAGAAAGTTTTGAAATCTCAGAAGGTATGTTCAGGAAAAACATTCCATTTTTTCCGGTTGAGGTTGTTCGTGAATTGGTTGTAAATGCATTAGTACATAGAACTTATACTACGAGAGGCGATATATTTATTAATATTTTTCATGATAAACTTGAAATTCATAGCCCCGGAAGATTGCCTTTTGGTGTAACACCTGCTAATATTTTAAGTCAATCAATTCGTAGAAATGAACATTTATCTAAAGTTTTCTATGACTTAGGACTTATGGAAAAAGAAGGGAGTGGTTACGATTTGGTTTATGCCAAATTGTTGAGTAATGGAAAACCAATTCCTATTGTTACAGAAACCAATGAAAGAGTTACCGTAATTATCAAAAAGCAATTTATAAGTAAAGAAATTGTCCGTTTAATGGATAAGGCCAGTTCAGAATTTCAATTAAAACAAAAAGAAATTATCTCTTTGGGTATTATTGCTCAGCATCAATCTTTGAGTGCGTTGGAAATTTCTAAGCTTTTAAACCAATATGAAGAACAAGGTTTAAGAAATTGGATTGGGAAATTGGTGGAATACAACCTTGTAATAAGAAGTGGTTCTGGAAGAGGCACACAATATGCGCTGAATCCAGAGTTTAATAGAAAAATAAACTTTATAGGGAAAACATCCTTAAAGAATATAGAAGATCATAGACTTGAAGAGCTACTTTATAAAGATATAAAATCATATCCTTTAAGTAGTTTTGGTGAAATACATAAAAGAATAGGAGAAGAAATAAACGTCCATAAAGTAAAGAGAGTCTTAAAAGAATTAGTAGGTGAAGGACGAATTTTTTCTAAAGGTGAAAGAAGATGGGCAAAATATTCTATAGAGCAAAAGCTGTTAGATAATCTATAGAAACTTTATAGAAACTCTATAGAAACTTAACAAAACACTGTTTAAATGTTACCAAGGCACAAAATATCTGATTACAAACTCAATAGATGCTCAATAGAAACTCTATAGAAAAGGATAAATAGATGAGTTGTCGCAATTACGAGATAACTTAAATAAGCCACTTAAGAACCATTATTATTAATATTCACCAAATGAACGAGGCAGAAACAAGAGCAGAACTAATTGATCCTCAATTAAAAGAATCTGGTTGGGGAGTAGTAGAAGGATCTAAAGTGCTTCGTGAACATAATATAACGGATGGTAAAATACAAAGTGGTGGTATAAGAGGCAAAAAGCTTACAGCAGATTATGTCCTGATTTATAAAGGAATAAAACTGGGAGTTGTAGAAGCTAAAAGTGATGAATGTGAAGTAGGTGAAGGGGTTGCTCAGGCAAAATTGTATGCTCAGAAATTACAATTAGAAACTACTTATGCTACGAATGGAAAAGAGATTTACAGTATTTGTCTTAAAACCGGGAAAGAAGAATTAGTAGCAAAGTACCTTTCTCCGGAAGAGTTATGGAATAAGACCTTTGCAGTCCAGAATGAATGGCGGGAGAAATTTGCAACTGTTCCCTTTGAAGATATCAACAAAACTAAAGCCCCACGTTTTTATCAGGAGATAGCAGTAAACAAAGTATTGGAAGCCGTTGCTAAAAATGAAACAAGGATACTTTTAACGTTAGCGACAGGCACTGGAAAAACAACTATTGCGTTTCATATTGCCTGGAAGCTTTTCAAATCCAGATGGAATTTAAAAGGAGATGGAGGAAGAAGACCTCGCATCCTGTTTTTAGCAGATAGAAACATTTTATCTGATCAGGCTTATGGAGAGTTTACTAAATATTCGGCCTTTGCAGAAGATGCCCTTGTACGAATAAGCACTAAAGCAATCAGGGACTTAAATGAGGATGGTAAGAAAGTAAATACCTTCATTACCAATCCAGCAAAGAACAAAAACCGAGTACCCACCAACGGTAATATTTTCTTTACCATTTTCCAGACTTTTATGACTGGGAAAGAAAACGAGCCGAATTTTGGAGAGTATCCTCAAGACTATTTTGATTTCATCATCATAGACGAATGCCACAGAGGTGGTGCAAATGATGAGGGCAACTGGAGAGGGATTTTAGAATATTTTAAACCAGCTGTCCAACTGGGTTTAACGGCTACTCCAAAGCGGAAAGACAATGTAGATACCTACAAATACTTTGGAGAACCTGTTTACATTTATTCATTGAAAGAAGGAATAAATGATGGTTTTCTAACTCCTTTTAAAGTAAAACGCATTAAAACCACCCTTGACGACTACATCTATACCAGCGACGATCAAATTATTGAAGGTGAAATTGAGCAAGGAAGGATTTATAAAGAAGGCGATTTTAACCGGATCATTGAAATAAAAGAAAGAGAAGCCAAGCGTGTGCGTGTGTACATGGATGAGGCCAATCAAAAAGAAAAAGCCATTATTTTTTGTGCTACCCAAGACCATGCAGCAGCTGTTCGAGATTTGGTAAACCAATACAAAACAAGCAAAGACCCAAATTATTGTGTCCGTGTTACTGCAAACGATGGACTAATTGGAGAAGAGTTTTTAAGAGAATTTCAGGACAATGAGAAAACAATCCCGACAATACTTACTACTTCTCAAAAGCTTTCCACAGGCGTAGATGCTAGGAACATAAGAAACATCGTTTTGCTACGGCCAGTAAATTCGATGATAGAATTTAAGCAGATAGTTGGCAGAGGAACAAGGATGTTTGATGGAAAAGACTTCTTTACCATTTACGATTATGTAGATGCCTACCAGCACTTTGCAGATCCAGAATGGGATGGAGAACCTGCTGGAGAAGATGAAGGAATGCCTCCACTTAGAGAACCTGAACCCATTTATACACCAATAAGTAAGCCCGATAAAAAAGACGGCGAAGAAGGTGAAGGCGGTGACAAACGAAAAAAAATTAAAGTAAAGCTAAGAGATGGCAAAGAGCGGGAAATCCAGCATATGATGTCCACCTCTTTTTGGAGCGCTGACGGAAGGCCCATTACTTCACAGGAATTCCTAAACAACTTATTAGGAACTCTACCAGACCTTTTTAAGAACGAAAATGAATTAAGAGAAATTTGGAGCAGTCCATTGACTAGAAAAATATTCTTGCAAAAACTTGAAGAAGTGGGATATGGAAAAGATGAATTACTTGTTCTTCAAAAACTAGTTGATGCTGAGAAAAGCGATTTGTTTGATGCTTTAGAATACGTTTTCAATAATGAACAGAAACCTATTTCCCGTGAAGCAAGAGTAGCAGCTGCTAAGTCTACCATATTTGCTTTGCTTAATGATATCCAGAAGGAATTTATTGCTTTCGTATTAAGCAAGTATGTTGAAACAGGTGTGGAAGAACTAGGACAAGAAAAGCTTCCCATATTACTACTTAATAAATATCAATCCTTTGAAGATGCCGGGGCTATTTTAGGGGATCTATCAAAAGTCAAAGATCTGTTTATTGAGTTTCAGAAGCATTTATATGAGGTGAAGGTGGCGTAAGTATCTTTTTCTTACTCTCCTCTTTGGCATTGTCCTTACCTAACAAGAGTTGAATAGACAACCCTTGAGTAGAAATTCAAAACAAAATCTGAAACTTTAAACAGGGATCTGAAAAAGAGATTTGCCTAGACGGGAGATATCACAAACCTGCCTTTAGGTGTTCCAGAATTTTCTCTTATGTCTTTCGAATAACAATCAATCAATTCCCAAGACAAAATATATTCTGGTATAACTAAGTGGCCAATGGAATACTTTTTACCTGATAAAATAAAATATTGACGTCCCAACACCAAGTGAATTTAAACCTATGATATCCAAACGTTCCTTTCTATAGTGAGATGATGAAACATAGTCATTATCAGTTCGGGTTTTAAACATTGTAGAAGAATATGCTGCAATATTGCTGAGAGAAAATTCCAGTCCCCATTTTGGGGAGGGAAAATATATGAAAGCAGGTCTCAGTCCAATGTTATACGAAAAAGAGGAGCCTATTGAATTATTTACCTTCAAGAGTGAATAACCTTTTTCAGAGTTACTGTCATAGGCTACGGAGTTGTTTGTAGCCTCTTCATTTATAAAGTATCCAAAACTTAATCCTGGATGTACCCCTATTACAAATGCTGCTTTCTTTCCGGCAGGGATATAATACCTGCAACTTGGAGATATCATAAACGCATTGCCAACATTTCTTAATATTCTAAATTCTGACATATAGGTATATCCTTTATCTTCAGTATGAATTATCGTTTTTTCTGTGCGGGCACTGTGCCGGGTTCGGTTTGCACTTATTCCTAAATCCAAACCAATTGAAAATTTAGATGAAAGGTAATAGCTCACATTATTACTTAAATTATATTCAATTGTTTGGGCTCTGTATGTCTCTACCGAAGGTTTTACTTTGTTTATTGAGGTAATGATACCTATAGACCAGGCACCTTTTTGTATTTGGGCAGCTGAGGATCCCGCAATAGTTAAAAGGGCCAGATATAGAATTTGCTTTTTCATAGATAGATGTAAATAGTTGGTTTAAAAATTATACTGTTCATCTAATGAACGCAAATCAATATTTTAATATTGTAGAGGGATTCGAGTATGTCTTAGCTCCCCCTTTTGCAAGAACTTGTACACTCAGGATTGTCTACTCCGTTTTTTCAGTTTCACTAGTTGGATTTTTGTTAAAAATTACTTCCAGAAATCCATAAAGTTCAGGGTGTCTTTTCCTGAATTTATCAGGATTACTAAAAAAATACTCGCTTACGACCGCCAGGAACTCGGCGTTGTTTTTGAGCGCGTAAGGATCTATATCTGATTTGCCCTTTTGTATCTGATCGATCTCATTTTTTATTTCGTGCAGCCAGGGACCCACAAAGCTGTGATCTGTCAACCTTTCGGGAATACCATCAATGGCACCGTCTTCTTTATCCAGCAAATGCACAAACTCATGTACTCCAACATTTGATTTGTGTGGTAAGCCATCATATGCTCTAAGCAGGTCTGGTTTAGAAAGCAGGACTGTTCCATCCAGAAAACGATTGCCGACCATCCCAAGTATTCCTTGTTTGTGGCCTTCTAAATTTTCGGTTTTAAAGTCTTCATCAAAACTATTGGGGTAGATCAATACTGTTTTGACACTTGGATAATTGTATTGTGGAAATGCAAATGTTGGGATAATGGCGCTGCTGGCTACCATTAACTTTACGGTGTCGTCTATTTCTGTATCAACAGGCTCTATCTTTTTTGTTGCAAGAAAAAGTTGGACACGTTTTTCGAAAAGTCTCTTGTCAGTTTCATTCAATAGTCTGTAAAACAATACCTTATTTTCCAGGATAGTGCGGTAGAGTCCGGGAAACTGTTCATTGAGTTTATCTTTTATCTTCTTTTTCTTTCTACGGGCAGAACTTAAAAATATGATCCATCCTATAACAAAAAGGGCTAATGTGACAATGGCAATTGTATTTTTCATTATCTAAACTACTTCATTATATCATCAATGCTTTCTGCAATGGCCTGGAGCATGCCCGTATCTATTTTATGATCCTTTTGAAAATCATTTTCAGTCAACATGGCCCTCCACGATCCTTCATCGTCCTTTTCGAAGTCTACTTTCATATCTGAAATGTCGAATTGGATTTTGTACGCATACCTGCCCGAAATCAATCTTGCTGTAAGGTTTACAATTTTACCTTTATATAGAACCGGCACTTCAAAATCTTCCTCGCTCAATCGTAACATGTTTATTCGGCAAGAACAGCATTGTAGACGATTAGGTTTGTAAACCAGGTTAAATATTATTTGAGAAACTATAATCTTACTTGCATTCGGTTCACGTTTCTGATTGCCAAATTTAGGAACCTGAATACTTTGCCTGACAATACAGTATTATAAAATAAGTTCTATTCATAATAAATAATTGTTATGTTTGAATCTTTAAACCTACCATATCATGAAGCACTTTTTTTCTATTGCCGTTTTTGCATTAATTCCTTTTTTTAAATTTTGTGAAAGACCATCCGAAATTGTTCAACCTGAAAAAACTCTTATAATCAGAACTATTGATGGTGAAGGAAAACCAGTAAAGTCTACACTTATTTATGAATCCAGAGATTGCGAATATGATTTCTTAAATCCTTCCCATGTTTCATCAGATAATAGTGGAATAATAAAGCTGAAAGTGCCTGCTGGATACCTTCAATTTTATGTTGAAAACTACATTGGTGAATCTTACAGGTGTATAAATTATGAAGGTTCTGCGCAAATTTTAACAGTATATGGTGCTCCTATACCTACCAATATTCAAACATATCCATTTGCTGAAATTAGGTGGTGGGCAAATTCAAGCGGGAATTGTGACCCTGAACCCAATGTAGGAACAATCGCAAAAGCCGATAAAAAAGGTAAAGCTGTTTTGTACCTGCCTTTTCAGGATACTTACAAAATTCAGGTAGATCAGTTGGTGCAATGTTTTCAGCCTGACCAGGAAGTGCATACCCTTAATTTTAATAATTAACCTTTATATGCGGCCATTATGTTCCTTGGTTTGCAAAATTCGGTTTAGAACTACCTGCTCACAACTAGTCTCCTCGTTTGCTTGTTTTGTCTACCAGAAATAGCCAAAAGATATACTCCATTTTCCAGACTGGAAATATCTATATCTAGAACGTTATTTCCCTTTGATACACTTGTAGTTTGCTGAAATACATCCTCAGAAGTTCCAGTTAACACTTGAACTTTCAGGATTTCACTTACTTCAGTGTAATACTGTATAGAAATATGGTCGGAAGCAGGTACAGGATAAATGTTTAACTCATCAGAATTATTTGTCTTTTCTGGCTCTAAGGAGGTAACTAGTGGCACTTTCTTATCGTGCGTCATTAGCCAGGTATAGATATTATCTGGTGATATTCCAGGACCGGTATTATTATAAGTAATAGTCCAGGCATCGTGGAGTTTGCTTACATATTCAGTAGACCTGGCTTGTTCAAGAGGCTCGCAGGAATTTATGCCATGAACGATATTTGGTGTAGCAAAGCTTTTAGGGTCCTCATCATTGTTGAAAGCCCAAACTCCAACTTTGTTATTAGAAATGTCGCAAATGTTGGTTGGGTCATCCATCCAACCTGAAATTGGAATAGCTGCTGCGATTTTATCTCCATGCAAGCTTATGTAGGACCATGTGGCAGCACCTCCCATGCTTAAGCCTGTTAAGTATATTTTGTCAGTATCCACTCTGTAAAGTGTTTTCATTTTTTCCAGGATTTCATCCACAAATTCTCCTGGCTTGCTTACGGATGTTGCGAAGTTGTCGGTTGTTACCGTTTCCCAATCACTAAATGAACACTGGGGAGAAATGACAATAAATGGGAAGTCCATACCAGCTTCAATAAGCTTGGGTGGACCATGAGTCTTTACAGCATTTATATTGCTGAGGTCCGTAGCCATATATGCTTTTTCCCCAGCTCCATGAAGGAAAATCATAAGTGGATATTTTTTCGTAGGGTTCGTCAGGTAATCTTTAGGTACATAGGCCAAATAACCGACAAATGCATCTGGTCCGAATTTAGAATTAAAACTATAGGCAGTTTGCCTTTTCGTTTGGCTAAGACCTGGAAAGACAATTAGAGCTGTAAAGAGAATTAAAGACAATCCTTTTAGAAGGTTTACTTTGGGTATGAGCTTAAGATTTACGATCATGATTTCGATTGCGAGCTGAATTTTTATCTGATTAAGAGTGGTATTTAAATATTGATGCCGCGGTATTCTGAAAAGGCAATTTTGTGAGATGTTTAATTTCTGAGCCTGGTTTAAATCTAGAGAACGTGAGACAATCTTAAGGCTGAGGCATTCTAGAAAAATACAAAATTTAAATTATCCGCAAAGATTTCTCAGACCCACTGATAAACAGCACATTCATTTTATTTAGATTTACATACAACCAACAGCAAGATGAAAAAAATTATACTTTTCTTTAGTATGGCAATAGAAACGCTCTATCCTTCTTTTGGGCAACTTACTGAAAAACCAATTGGCACTACTACTTCATCATACGGTTTTATTGAATATTTACCTTCTTCATACAAAACCAATACATCTCAAAAACTTCCTCTGCTCCTGTTTTTTCATGGAATAGGTGAGGGCGGTAATGGTACAACAGATTTAAAAAAAGTTTATAATACCGGGCTCCCGACCATCATAAAAAACAACACGTGGAAATACAAAAATGAATTTGTCGTCCTGATGCCCCAGCACCACAATGCCACTTCTTGCTTTGCTTCAAAGGAGATTAAAAGCTTTATAGATTATGCACGTAGAATTTATAATATAGATACTTCCCGGGTTTACGTTACAGGCCTAAGCTGCGGTGCCATTGGTCTTTGGAATTATATCCGGGAAAATCCGGGGAACGCAAAAGTTGCTGCCGCAGTTCTCATCGCTGGTGATGGTAGAGGGGCATATAACCAGGATAAATGCAACATTAAAATTCCCATTTGGGCATTCCACGGTTTGGCAGACTCAACGGTGTCACCAAAAGGCTCTATCGTAACCATCAATTCACTCAACACCTGTCCTGACCCAAAGGCAGAATTTAAACTTACAGTGTATCCTGGAGTTGCCCATGATTCATGGACTAGAACGTATAACCTTTCGGCCGGAAATGACATTTATGCCTGGTTATTACAAAAGAAATCACCGGTAAAAATCCTTGCATCTTTGCCAGATAAAGAGGCAACTTCTATATCTAAAATTGCCTTGTACCCAAACCCATCACATGAAGTGATTACAATCAAATCTGGAAACAGAGAGTTTGAAAATGCTACAATAAAAATATCTGATTTAAGCGGGAAGGTCATTCAAACACTGGTGACCAGCGAGGCAGAAATTCAAATTCATATTACGGGCTTTGTACCTGGGCAGTATTTTGTGGCTGTTGAAACTGCGGATAAAGTAGAACATTTGAGTTTTGTGAAGCAATAGTCACTAGTATTGAGTACTTAGTATTGAGTACCAACATAACTGCATCCTTAAATATTGCAAGAGCGTTGCTTTCTAATCTAGGCAACTGTCAACTGACCATCTCTTGACTTCTCATAACACAAAACTGGTAGTCAAACTCTGAAGTGTAGATGTTTCATGTCCGATGGCGGGCAAAAAAGATCCGTGAAAGTTCACTCCCCTTACTTTTTTTGATGTCAAAATAAGTAACAAAAAAAGGCACGAACGCCAAAAATCTCAATTTCCTTTCTCACAAACCCAACACAACTTCCAGAAATTAAGATTCTCACTGGATTTCGATGACCCTCGCACCACACTATTCTCTAAAATTTAGTACTTAAAAATGTGTAGAATAAAATTGAGTATTAGGACCACTGCCTGTATTAGGATGGCCTTGGAAGAAATGACGTTAAAAATTTCTTCAAGAGCATGGCAAAAGAAAGACTTCTTGCCCGATAGCCTGATAATGTGGGTTCCAAAACAATTGCCTGTTCGCAGGATTTCGTGTGAGGGAAAAGAAATTTAGTCATTTCTTCCACAGCCTTGACTTTTAATTCCTTCCCTGAGAAGGGAAGGTGGCTGAAGGCCGGAAGGGTAGATTGTCTAAGCAAAAAGAAGTATGAAGAAATGATTAAGACATTATATTATATCTTTTTTCAATCAAAAAATTCCTAACAAACAATATTGATAAATCATTTGTAATCTTATAAAAAAATTCCCCTTACAATATTACCATCATTGAAAAACTAAAAGACAGATAAAAACAAAAAATGAAAAATGAAGAAGTCTGCTGGACAATTTGTCCTGAATGCCAGGGACGCGGTAAAACAAGGCGCAGACTTACCAGAAAAGAGCGCCTCCGCTACCAGGAAATAGAAAAAACAAATCCAGAAGACGCTTCTTTTGTTCGTCCTCCTGGTGCTCTGACTCCATGCCAGAATTGTGGCTCATCCGGATTGATTCCTTCCTCTAGCAACCCGATACCTAACAAAGAATACCCACATATAGCCATTATTGGCGGTGGTATAGGTGGAGTGGCACTTGCAGTGGCTTGTGTGCATCGCGGAATACCTTTCACACTTTATGAACGCGATAGCAGCTTCGATGCCCGATCTCAGGGTTATGGACTCACACTGCAACAAGCAAGTAATGCGATCAGGGGATTTGGCCTTTTCTCATTAAATGGAGGTGTAAATTCTACACGCCACGTGGTACATACTACAGATGGAAAAGAAATTGTGGAGTGGGGAATGAGAACGAGTAAACAGGAAGGCGCGAAAGGATTTCCAAAACGGACAAACGTACATATCGCCCGTCAATCTTTACGTTTAGCCCTGCTTGAACAACTGAAAGGTAATGATGCAGTTAAGTGGGGGTACCAGTTGGTAGATTATAAAAGAGAGGCAGGTGATAGTATAAATATGAGTTTCAAGGTAAATGGGGAGATATGGAGCGCAAAAGCAGATCTTTTGGTTGGAGCTGATGGGATTCGTAGTTCAGTTCGGCGGTTATTGATTGGTGAAGATGACACCCCTTTGCGGTATTTAGGTTTTATGGTTATTTTAGGAATTTGTCCTATTAGCAATCTTGAAAATCTTAACAATCCATTGCTTGATTTGCGCACCGTATTTCAAACCGTCAATGGCAATGACCGATTGTACATGATGCCTTATTCATCTGATACCATCATGTGGCAACTTAGCTTTCCCATGACAGAAAATGATGCCAAAGTCTTGAGCGCCCTGGGACCCCAAGTATTGAAGGAGGAAGCCTGCCAGAGAACACAGTGGCACGAACCCATCCCACAAATTATGGCTGGAACCCCTGAAATCCATATTACAGGATATCCCGTGTATGACAGGGAATTACTGAGCCCGGAAATATTGCATAAAGGAGGACCAGTAACTTTAATAGGTGATGCGGCCCACCCTATGAGCCCATTTAAGGGACAGGGAGCAAACCAGGCTCTATTGGATGCACTGGTACTTGCCCGGGGCATATTTTCAGGTTGCGGACCATTTTCTAATTGGAGAGAAGCAGGAGTAAGGAAAAACGTTTTAATAGAATTTGAATCAGAAATGCTCGCCCGTTGTGCTTCAAAAGTGAAAGATTCAGCGGAGGCTGCCATGCTTCTTCATTCCAATATAGTGCTTCGTGAAGGTGATGGGCTTAAAACACGGGGTTTGAACAGAAGAGAGGTATAAAAAGGACTAAAGATATCCACCCTCAAACCATGACATTCTTGTAGATACCTTTTAGGGTCACCTTCCTTAGGTTCGGAAGAAATAAGTTCAAAACTTTCACATTTCAAGTTTCAGTGGCATCGCAATCCCTTGCGGAAACAGTTGAGTTGATCAAGGAAATTAAAGGAAATGGGCACTTAAAATGTTGTCTTTTTATAATTCTTGGGCGGGAACCTTTTTAAGCATCTTCATTTTCCAATTAGTCTATCTGAACAATAGGTCAAAATTCGAGTTATATACTAAAATCTTAAAATGTTTAAAAATTTCACTACGTCTGACAAGTTACTTTTCCTTGCAGCAATGCTTTCTTTAATCTATTCTGAAATTCTATTTTTTAACGGAGAAAAGGAGTCCGCTATGTTTATAGGTATTTGGGTTCCTTCGATTCTTGCTTTCGGTATATATCTAAAACTTATAAACAATTCACAAAATGACTGAAGCAATCCCATACTTTGCCGCATTTATTACCCTTTTATTTATAATTGGTTTTTATTTTAGTACTGAAAAAGTAAATAATCTGAAATAGTTAAAAGCAAATTTTGAATAATTTTGGTTTTATAATTCATGACTATAAATAGTGAGTTTTTTTAGTCATCTTAAAGGATATATAAGATTCCATACTTTCTAGTTTATGAAGTAATTTGAACAAGTAACCAGCTGTTAATATCTGTAACATTCAGGTTATTTGTCTCATAAACCTCATACCTTCAATGGTTTAATACCTGCATTTGTTGTAAGTCTTCAGCATAATGAATTTGATTGAACAAGGTGGGCTAGTATGGGTAGCAGGTGCTCAGGAGAAGGTAGGTTGCTGAATTCTACCTTCTATATAATTTAGAATACTCGTTTCTCTCTGCTTCCGTCAGAGAACATAATAATGGCCGGGCCTTTATAATTGGCTAAATCAGGAATTTCTCTCCCCAAAAAGTCCACAGATTTTACAATGTGTTTTTCTTTCAATTGTAATTCTGCAGCATTTTCTAAACCTGTGATCAATTTTTTAATTCCATATGCTTTGAAGTTGTCTATTTCAAAAAAAACAGGCATCACTGGAGGTGGACTAACGCTTACTTTTGCCAGGCAGTCGCCAGGGTTGCCTGTTGTGGCACAAAAGGCTTGCTTTATTTTGGTCAAAAATCCCTGGTCCTCAAAAATATTCATGCTATAATTTCCTACCAACATAGGATTTATCTGGCCCCAGGTCGAATTAGAAAAGGTATGAGATAGAGGAGAAGGTTGAAAAGTCATGAAGGAAAAAGAAAATCCTGTGGGCTTTACCTTTTTTGAAATTAATTTATTGGAAACATAATTGTTTATGGTATTAGGCAGGTAAATAAAGAACGGAGGATAAGGATTTTCAAACATTGCCCCTGTGTAACTTTTATTATTTG
>JACMRH010000545.1 GCA_014376535.1 Cytophagales bacterium
ATGTCAACACCTCTTTTAAGTTTTTCGCGAGCTTCGCTATCGAATAACAGTCTTTTAGCTGCCATAATTTTACTTAGTTAATAGTTAATAATTAATAGTTAATAGTGTTCCGAAATAGGTTAATTCAAAAATATTCCCGGAACGTATTTGATGATGCTGATTTTAAAATTTAGTCTTGATACTTGATACTCAATACTCAATACTATAACACTGCAAAAATGTCAGACTCACGCATAATAAGATAGTCTTTACCTTCTACTGCGATTTCTGTTCCTGAATATTTACCGTATAAAACGTGGTCACCAACTTTAACAGTCATTGGTTCGTCTTTTTTACCACCACCTACAGCAATGATAATTCCTTTTTGAGGCTTTTCTTTAGCAGTATCAGGAATGATAATACCTGATGCAGTTTTAGATTCAGCAACAGCAGGCTCAACCAGAACTCTGTCTGCCAACGGTTTAATGTTTACATTAGCCATATAAAATAATTTTAGGTTTTACTTATTAGTGATAGCCAAAGTGCATATTTTATGCCAAAAGCCATTGCCTGACAAAATTTCAGACTAAAAATATTTATGGGATGACTTTACCCAAATATAGATTGACAACATAGTCAACCTGTTCATTTATGGTGATATAAGATGTATCCAGAATATAGGCATCCTCTGCTTTACGCAAAGGGTTTTCAGTTCGGGTAGTATCTATTCTATCACGTTCGTTTAAATTAGCAATTATATAAGGCAAAGTAAATTCTTCACCTTTTTCGAATAATTCCTGTTGACGACGGGCTGCCCTGATGTTTATATCAGCTGTTACAAATACTTTGAGTTCTGCATTAGGAAAAACGTTTGTCCCAATATCACGCCCATCCATTACCACTGCACCTTTTTTGGCCATACGTCGCTGCTGGTCCACCAAGGTTTTTCTAACTTGAGGAAGAGTGCTCACCTGGCTGACTTTCTCAGAAACATACATTTTCCTTATTTCTTCTTCAACATTTAAGTTGTTTAGAAATATGTCATTGTTTCCGGTAACAGAATTGAAAATAAAATTGAGATGAATATTTGAAAGTGCCTTGTCTATTTCTTTTGGATTTGACAGGGAAATGAAACTCTCTAAAAAATATAAGGTAGTTGCCCTGTACATAGCACCTGTATCAATATACAAGTAGTTAAGTTTGGCAGCTACCTTTTTGGCTGTGGTACTTTTACCGCAACCCGAATATCCGTCGATTGCGATAATGATTTTCCGCATCTATTTTTTCTTTTCCAGGGTTTTTTTAGGCTTACCTGCGCCCCAGGTTTCTTTGTGAGGCCCTCTTTGACATGCCGCAGACAATACTGCTACCAGAGCAATTGCACCCAATAATTTTTCTATTTTATTCATACAGATAAGATTGTAGGCAAAAATAGAAAAATATAAATGGGAATGAAAAAAAATAGCCACAACAAAAGTTGTGGCTATCTAAAATGAGAGTTTTACTAAGTTAGTTAGGTACAACAATGTCTCCAAAAACACCTATTAACATTACTGCCTTTTGAGCTTGAGCATCTATTCCAAAACCTATTTGAATTCCTGATACTTTATTACCATCTCCAGTACCAAAACCAAAGAGAAAATTAGCAAAAACAGCCTTTTTGTTTGAATCATTTAAAAGTCCACCTTCATAAGTGGTTCCATTATAAACCAATTTCTCTCCACCAGTAAAACCTCCAAATAGCATATTAAATCCTGGGGCAATTTCAGAAAAGACCACACTATCCTGTTGTAATTCAAAAATACCTGCCTTGTTACTTATAGATAATAACTTAGCGTTAGTCGTTTGAAAACCAGACATATTTGAATTTGATAAAGACGAGGCATCACCAATTACTGAAATAGTAGGTAAAGTTATAAAAGACAATGCACCAGATGGGAGACTATCTGTATTTAATTTAGGTGCAAATATAAACTCTGGATTATTTGGAGAAGATATTGATTTTGATGTTGTAGAATCAAATAAACTTCCAAATAAATTTTTGCTGTTTAACAAAGCACTAAATTGATCAACATTTGATGCATTTAATTCAATAACAATAGTTTGCTGCGCACCTGAAATAAATCCTGAACCGGAAGATCCGCTAGTTGAACCAGGTTTGTACACTGAAACTCCAGTAGTTTTAAATACCGGTGCAACTATTGTATATTTTGCAGCTGGGCCACCATTAGTAAATACTACCTTAGTTGTATTGCCAGAATAGTAAATAGTACCCGACTGTTTACCAGAAGTAAATGTGGCGGTATTAGCAGATGTTTTAACAAAAACTGGTTTAACATTTTCTGCTAATCTTTGCATTTTTGCAGAAAACTCCTCATTTGTCATGGTAGGAGCGCTTTTAACATTTCCCGGGGCTACCTGATCATGCTTTTTAGAACATGAAAAAATTGATAAGGCAGAGGCAAATGCTAATATTAAGCTATACTTCTTATTCATGTTGTTATATTTAGTTTACTGATATTAGTTAATACACAAACGGCTAAGTATGTGACAACCTAGCCGTTTGATTATATTGATTTATTCTTAATTAAAACCAAAAACCAAGTCTGAATGATGCATTCACATTAGGCGTAATCACTAAAGAACTACCACCTTTTTTGCCATCGTCTTTAGAAGAATAGTCTGTAGCAGCTGTAGGAGCAGGAACTGCAGTAGTTGCACCAGCACCAATTGAGCCTGTACGGTTTACTTCAACAGCCTTGTAGCTTGTGCTGCTAACACCCCAGCTTGCCTCAAGACCAAGGTAAAGTGCTTTAGTGATATAATAATCAGCACCAATAACACCAAATAAACCTATTCTTGTGAAACCAGCATTTTTATCTCTTGTTGGGCCAGTAAAAGTTCTTGTTGCACTTGCAAATGTTGCTGTTGCCGGAGCGTTATCACCATAATATGCACCTTTAATTTCTTCTTTGAAAGAACCAGAGAAGTTTGAAGAATTGTCAGGAGTAGTTCCTAATGCAGTTTGAGTTTTTGATGTGCTTCCAGGAGAAACTTCAATAGAACCTTTTTTGCTGTTGATTGTAAAATCTATATAAGCACCATAGTAAACTGATAATCTTTCAGAAATATTATTGTGTTTCTCAATACCAGGGGCGATACTAAATTCAAAAGCCCTTGATTTTACAATGATATTATCATCTACAGTAGTTGTCGTAGTTGTATTTGAAGGAGTTGCACCAACTCCTGGAGTTGTAGTTACAAAAGTATTTGTGTTGCTGTAAGTTTTGTTAAAACCAGATCTCGTAATTGAGAAATTTAAACGGAAAGCCAGGCCTTCGTTGATGAAATAACGAAAACGTAAACCATTATTAAGTGAAAAAAGAGCTCTGTCACCTGTACCACCATTAAATGGAGACATTGCATTTACTTCAAAAGTAACATTACCAGCAGATGGTTTAAATTCGCTGCCAGATGGTGCCGCTGCTGCAGTTCCTGATGTAGTCGTTGTTGTTGTTGTTGTTGTAGCATCCTGTGCGTTTACAGATAATGCTAGAGCTGTGATTAAGCTTAAAGAAATAAGTGATTTTTTCATGATTTTTTAAAAGTGTTAAATTAAAGTAATACTTGGGTTTACTATTAAATAAAAACGTTGCAAGTATATAGCAATTAAAATTAGCTAACAACAAGTAATTGTAAAATTAAATGAGCAATGATATTTTACTTTAAATTTTCTAATCATAAATGACTGTTATAAAGCCAGATACAAGAATAATGTAATATTGGTCTACTTCTTACATTGTCACTATTTATAGGTCTCTTATTAAAACTTCATATAAACTTAACATTGCTTCTATGTCAGATTTATTAACTTTTTCGAGAGGTGAATGTACATTTTCTTCAGGAACTCCTATAAATACCCAGTCGACAGGATAAGGAGACGACTGCAACTCTTTTCCGTCTGAGCCTCCGCTTCCTTCTACTTCAAGCTGAAAGGAAATTTGATATTTATTTGCAGCATTTATTACTTTATTCAAAAATGTTTTACGGGGGATACGGCTATCTCTCATCGAAATTGCAACTCCTTTGCCCAATTTTACACCTTCAGTAGCCCAGGTTATGTCACAAACCAGATTTTTTGAAATCTTATAATTTTCCCATAAGTATTTAACCAGGAATGGGACAGTTCCGCCACCATGTTCTTCATAACAAGAAAACACAATTGCGCCGTTTTCTATATTTTCGGCAAGCATTAAAGAAACAAATACTCCCAAACGGTTATCCATATAACAACTTTGGATTGTGGTTTCGGTTTCCAGCCAATTGCTTTTGAAAATCAATTCTGTACCCCTGTCAATTTCCCGATGAAAGTCACAACACAAAAACCCATCATCCAGATCAGCTACTATTTTGGTTTCTATTCTGCCTTTGCTGTCATTTCCTACCAACTCATAACCCGTTACAGCTTCCGGGCCTCCTATAGGTATTAGTTTATTATCGTAACGAACTGTAAAGCCTATAGAATCCATGTGGGTGTAAACAGCAGTTTCAGGCTTTCCGAAAATAAGGATAATGCAATCCTGAAATTCATCTCCGAAAATTACTTTTGGTTCTGATTTCCAATTCTTCTTATTAAGCTCAACATAATTTAAAATGAATTCTTTCAATGCAACTTCATTCCCTGAGGGTGCATGAACGGAGCAAAGTGTTTTGAGCAAATCATAATTCTTAATATTATACATTACTTATATATTTCTTTGAAACAAAAGGGTGTCCTTTTTCCAAAGTTAAAATTGAATTGATACAATTTTTAAATAAATACTTAAGTTTGGACTATATAGTATTGCGTAATGCGTATTTCGTATTGCGATGAACTAAAAACACAGGATCAATACATGGGTTTAGTAGAAATGGTCATGCCCAAAATGGGTGAAAGCATTATTGAAGCAACTATATTGAAATGGCTTAAAAAACCAGGAGATATAATTAAAAAGGACGAATCTATCCTGGAGGTAGCAACAGATAAAGTTGATACAGAGGTACCTAGCTTGGTATCCGGGATATTGAGCCAAATATTATTTAAGGAGGGTGACGTTGTTTCAGTGGGAAAGGCTATTGCTATAATAGAAAATGAAAGCGTAGTTTCTAATGTAATTCCTATTCAGGTTCAGGTTCCCGAAATAAAAAAGACTGATGTAATACCACCGATGTTAAAAGCATCAGAACCTACAAAGACTGAAAATAGATTTTATTCACCTTTGGTGATGAACATTGCCCGCCAGGAAGGAATTTCAAATCAGGAACTTGATAAAATCGAAGGAACCGGCAGAGATAACAGGGTAACTAAAAATGATATTATTGCTTTTATAAGCACCAGGAAGGATACTCAGAGTGAAGATAAAGCAAAAGCTGTAGAAGAAAGTAAGCAAATCACCTCTGAAAAACCTTCTTACGTTAGCAAACCAGCCGTTTCTATGTCTGGAGTGAAGGAAATAATAGAGATGGACCGCATGCGCAAAATGATTGCGGAACGCATGCTGGATTCTGTTCGAATTTCTCCCCATGTAACTTCATTTGTTGAAGCTGATGTAACTAATATGATGCTTTGGCGCAACAAGATGAAAAAGGAATTTATGGAGAAAGAAGGTGACGCCCTGACCTTAACTCCTATATTTATTGAAGCACTGGCTAAAACTTTAAAAGATTTCCCAATGGTCAATGCCTCTGTAGATGGGGACCGGATCTTGGTAAAAAAAGATATTAATGTAGGTATGGCTGTAGCCTTGCCGAGTGGCAACCTGATTGTTCCTGTTGTAAAAAATGCTGACCAGTTTAATATGGTTGGACTGACAAAAAGGGTAAATGATCTTGTAAAAAGGGCCCGTGTTAATGGATTAACTCCTGATGAAGTTACAGGTGGAACTTACACCATGTCTAATGTTGGAACATTTGGAAATTTAATGGGCACTCCAATAATTGTTCAGCCACAAATAGGCATCATGGCTTTTGGTGTAGTTCAGAAAAAACCTGTTGTAATTGAAACACCTCAAGGTGATAGTATTGGCATAAGGCACATGATGTTTCTCTCACATTCGTATGACCACAGAGTAGTGGATGGTGCTTTGGGAGGTATGTTTGTTAGAAAAGTGGCCGACTACCTGGAAGATTTTGATGTGACCAGGGGGCTTTATTAGTACTGAGTACTGAGTATCAAGTATCAAGATTAGAGTGAGCCATATTGCATCCTGATTCTCTGCTCAATAGTATTTGTAGAAAGTTTTTAGATTGGGATGACATGCAATGAAACGGTTTAGTTTGCTCCACTGTCCACTGTCAACTGTCAACCGTCAACTGTTCAGCATCTAACAACTACAAAGCAGGCTGCTTAGTTTTAATAAACAACTCCTCAATTTCCTTCAATCCGAAAGCATTGAGGCAATTACTTTTTGTTAGTCCTCCTTTTCGTGCTACGCATACTCCGAAATACATATTGTAGATTTCATCGATATCATGTGCATCGGGATTTATTGATAGCATTGCACCTTTCTCCAGCGCATACGGTATCCATCTCCAGTCAATATCCAGTCTATAAGGATTTGCATTTATTTCAATGCACACACCATTGTCAGCACAAGCGTCTATAACTTTCTTGTGGTCCATTTTATAACCTGGCCTGCGGAGTAATAATCTTCCGGTTGGGTGCCCAAGAATGGTAGTATATTGGTTTTCAACTGCCTTAATTAGTCTTTGCGTGGCTTTTGATTCATCCATCTTAAATCCTGAATGGATTGATGCAACCACATAATCAAACGTTTTTAAAATATCATCTTCATAATCAAGGCTTCCATCTGAAAGAATGTCAGATTCAATGCCTTTGATGATTTTGAAAGGAGCAAGCTTTTTGTTTAATTCATCTATTTCTGCTTGCTGCTTCAATACTTTGTCTTCATACATTCCACCAGCATACTGTGCAGATTTGCTATGATCTGCTACGCCAAAATATTCTAAACCTAATGAAATGCACTTTTCTGCCATTTGCAAAAGTGTATGTTCGCCGTCAGAATAGGTAGTATGGTTATGAAGAGTTCCTTTTAAATCAGCATATTGGATCAGGGCTTTTGGATCACTTATGATAGCTTTGTTCTTTTCATGAAATTCTAAAATTCCTTCTCTTAACTCAGGAAGTATGACCGGAAAGTTAATTGATGCATAGGCAGTTTCTTCATCCTGAAAATTGTTCTTTCTGAAGTGCTTGTATAAACTTTCATTTTCGTTCACACAATGTTCCAAATGTTGCTGGGACGAAGAATCAATAATAAGCTTGCTGCCAAATTCTTCAGGTTTGCAGACTTTTATTTCCACCTTTATCCCGGATAACAAAGTTTTGCCCCTCCAGGAAAATGGACTACTTTCCTTATTTGATTTTTCCAGGCCTGGAATTTTATCTATGAACTCAAAAACCTTTTTGGGATTGTTTTCAGCCACAAGAAATTGAAGCTTCTCAACCGTTTCTAAAAAACGTCTGGTTTCGCCACTTAAAGAATATTTGAAGCCTGATGTAGACAAGTGGCCATCAATGAGTTTTGCAACCGGTTCAACATCAGCATAATATAAACTGCCTTCCTGTTCTAACAGAAAGACTATGTTTTCCAGGATAGTTTGCTGCGTTTTTTCGCCAAAACCCTTGAGTTGGCAAATTTTATCGTTTTCACAGGCTTCATATAGCTTTTCAATTCCTTCAATACCTGCTTCCTTCCAAATAATTCTCACCTTTTTTGGTCCAATTCCTTTAATTCCTAACATTTTAACAACTCCATGAGGAGTGTTTGATATTAGATTTTCAAGATCACTGAAAGTGCCGGTAGTTTTTATTTCTTCAATTTTTGAAATAATACTTTTACCAAACCCACCTGTTTTCTCTAATTCCTGTGGGGTTAAATCTGACAGGTCCTGTGAGATTTTGTCTATTGCAAAGACAGCATCATTGTATGCCTTTGATTTGAAAGGGTTTTCTTCATGCAACTCCATTAAAGAAGCTGTGAGCTTAAACATTTTGGAAATTTCACGGTTGGTCATATGCCA
>JACMRH010000064.1 GCA_014376535.1 Cytophagales bacterium
ACCTTGAAAATAAAGGGTCAAGTAGAAGGTATGTTGATAAATTTCGTCAATGGTTTTCTGAAAAAGTTTTTGGTCCAACATTCCTGTTGGCCTGGTAAATGAACGTAATCCACTGGGACATTCCGGGCAACGGAGATTGCACGATGTGGTAGGCTCGATGGAAATGCCTGAAGGGTAGGATATTAAGACTGGTTTTTTGAAATATTGCGAAGCGTGGAAAGAAATCCAGAGTTTCAGGATGTTCCAGGTTCGTGGGATTGTTAGTTTTGAAAGAAGATGGATTTGATTAGCAACCCTCATTAATTGTAGAAACTCTTTAATATTTTATTGTTATTATCATAAGATATTCAAACTAGTGAGACCCATCTTATTGTTATTTAATTAAATAATCGGAAATTTACATTTACTACAAATCTAAAGTATATGAGATCATATTACATTCTTTTTTTAATTCTTCTAACATCTTTCAAAAGCCAATCTCAGAATGATTCCCCTATAAGTGGATATCTATCTTCCTCAGCTATGATATGTTCTTCTGGTAAAATCTTTGCATGGGGTTCAAATCAAATTGCATTAGCAAAAACTGAGTATACTGGTATATTAGGTGTTGGGAGCACAAATGCCTATGAAACACTACCCAAACCAGTTACTGGATCAAATAAATTTAATAGCCTCACCTTTAAACAGTTAGCAGCAGGTTCAGGAAAGCATATTGTTGCATTAGCTTGTGATGGGTCAGTTTGGGCTTGGGGAAATAACAGAAATGGTCAGATAGGAAATGGGTCAAACGACAGTGTAATAACTGAGCCAATGCAAGTGAAAGCCGGGGCAATGGCAGGTACTAAATTTGATGATGGATCAGGAAATTTAATCGGGGTTAAATTAGTAAGCTCCGGAAATCTTAACAGTTATGCAATTCTGAATGATGGCCGTTTGCTCTCATGGGGTAGCAACAACAAGGGAAATAATGGAACTGATGACACATTTGGGCAACTAGGTGATGGTACTACAGTGGATAGACGTATTCCGGTATTTGTATTAGAAGGTTCATCAAAATTACCAATGTTTAACGTAATAAATGTCTGTGCCGGAGATGCAGTAGCTTATGCATTAATTGATGAAGATGGAGATGGACTTGGAAATGTATATTCATGGGGCAAAGGCAGAAATGGCACATTGGGTAGGAGTGTAGACGGTAGTCCCTGGAGCATTTCAAAGGAGGATTATAGTAGTTATGCCTTTCCAGTAAAATTTTTAGATAATTCTTTGCTTTCGAATATATCAATTATATCTGCAGGAGATGTAATTGGCTTGGCGCTTGACAAAGATGGCAATGTTTGGGCTTGGGGAAATGGTGCCTGGGCTGGTTGTACAGGGCAAGGTCAACACATTTCTCACGGAGACCCAAGAAAGGTGTTGAATGGTGAAACTTCTGGTCACGGGTCTGATGGGAAAGGTCCCTATTTGAAAGCTAAAAGTATTTCAGCAGGTCAGGGCTTTGCAATGGCTGTAACCAGAGATGGAAAACCTGTCGCGTGGGGAAATAATGGAGGTTGTGATAGAGGAGGTTCATTAGGAATTGCAAGCTCTTTACCCGAAAAACGAACACCATCTTACATAATTAACTCTATTACCAATACTATAGATAGTAATGTAGTTTCAATAATTAGAGGAGATGTATTTGGGTTTTATATTACAAACGATAACAAGGTTTATACTTGGGGTTGTAATAAATACGGTCAGCTTGGTATCGGGGATACTTTTAGTGTAAACAAGGTAGTCCCACTTATTTTTAAAGATTGTGAATTAAAAGATTTAAAACCCTATGCTAAGTTTTTAAACTCAGATACGATGGTATGCGCTTCAAAAATGGCTTCTAGTCCAGTTTTATTAAAATCCAATTTTTCCATCTCTGTAGGGCAGGCTCCTAAATACCAGACTTTTTGGTACAAGGATACTACACTTGTTAAAGGTCCATTGAGTGCAACCAATCCGCAAAGTAGTTATTTCATGGCAACCTCTCCAGGCGCTTACAGTGTGAAAATAAAATACATTGGAGGTAACGACCAATGCAATTCGTATGCTGACGCCATAGATAAAATTTCAATTCAAGCTTTTCCCAAAACTTTTTCTGTAGAGGATGAAATCCTGTATAATGGAGATACTCTGAAACCAAAAGTCACAACAACTTCAACCTATTCACCACTCTATGCCTGGTACGGTTCGCCTACAAGCAATGTGGTATTGGCATATTCAACAGGCACAAGTTCGGTAAGTATTCCTAAAAATCATTCAGCATTATCTCCTTTAAGTAATGGAGATATCAAGCTTTACCTAGAAGAAAAGTCCCCTGTTATCGGATCTATCAAAAGGAAGGATACAATTTGCACTCCTCTATATTATCAAACTTTAAGAAGCGATACTTCAGATAACTATGTAACAAGAACCCATTTCGTAGCCTATGAGAAATTAAAAATTACTTCATTTAAGCTTTTAGCCAAAGCTGCACTACCTGTACCAGGGAAATTATCTGGAAAACTACATTTTGCTGCATATGGGTACCAATTAACTCCTAATGGCGTAGTTATACCCAATGACAAAAACATTTTGAATTCATTTGAAATGGATTTTGAAATTTCAAGAAGTCCAGGCGATTCCGTAAATAAATTTTTTGAATTGACAGTACCTTTTAATATTGAAATTCCAGGTACTGCGGATGGATTTCAATTTTTTATATCAAGAGCCAATGTGGCATTAACAAACAAAATCGGATCAGGAACAATTGCCATAGCAAATACCGGATGTAACCAAGCATTTCCTTTAGCTGATAATGGTAATGGTAAAATTTTAAAATCGAATTACACTGCCGAATACATAAACACCTCATCATATCCAGGGCCAATTTTTGATTTAAAATTTGAAAAATCCCAAGGATTTTGTGATAGGATTCCAGTGCTTATGAAGAATGAATTTCCAACTAGTTTAGAAGATCATTCTCCTATAGCAGAGTTATTTACCATTTATCCTAATCCGGCAAATAAAGTGTTCGTTTTAAACGCAAAAGAAGCTGGTACACTTCGGTTAATGAATCTTCAAGGTATGGAAGTATCAAAACGTAATGTTATGGA
>JACMRH010000546.1 GCA_014376535.1 Cytophagales bacterium
ACATGTTTCAAACTGAATTCTTCCAGAAGACTTTCCATCTTTTCAATTCGGGCACTTTTCTTCATGTCTGTCATTTCCAGTACCGCCAAAATGTTCTCTTCAACAGTTAATGTTCTGAAAACGGAAGCCTCCTGCGCAAGATATCCAATTCCTATCTGTGCCCTTTTGTACATTGGTAAATCAGTGATCTTTTCATCATCAAGAAAGATTTCTCCCTGGTTTGGCTTGATCAAACCAACAGTCATATAAAATGTAGTCGTTTTCCCTGCACCATTTGGTCCTAGTAAACCTACTATCTCTCCTTGCTTTACATTAACAGATACATTGTTAACAACAGTTCTTGCTTTGTATTTTTTATAAAGGTTTTCCGCACGCAAAACCATTCTCTTAGGGGCTTCTGACATGAAATCAAAATATTTACCTCAAAGCTACAAGAAAAACATAAGCAATTAAGCCAAACTTTTTATGTCAATAATTGGTTAAATCGATAAGTACCACGATTTTGAATTTCAATTACTGCTTTCCCGGTACATTTGAAATTCAAAAGTCTTAAATCGTAAATAAAGTTATGCTCGGTTACCGTTTCGGAAAATTTATTGACGAAGGAAAAGGTGAAACCCCTTTCGAAAAGCTATTTAAAATCTTTAGTGAATTGCTTACCATTACCGGGGGAGATGTAGCTGAATCTTTGCAATGGTTGACAGATGTGGACCGCCAACATGGTCTTACCGACGATAACTACACCATGGGCGATTTTATCCAGGAACTGAAGGACCGTGGGTATTTAAAAGAGCAAGGTGATGAGGGTGAAATGATTATGACCCCGAAAACTGAGCAACATATTCGCAAAAGTGCTTTAGAACAGATTTTTGGTAAGCTAAAAAAAACCGGACAAGGAAATCATAAAACTCCATTTACAGGAGTTGGCGATGAACCAAATTCTGACCTGAAACAATATAATTTTGGTGATAGCCTGGACCAACTGGCCATGTCTGAAAGCATTCAAAATGCGCAGATAAATCATGGAATAGAATCTTTTATTCTGACTGAACAGGATCTTCAAATCAGAGAAACAGAACACAAAACTGGCAATGCAACAGTTTTGATGATTGACATCTCACATTCTATGATTTTATATGGAGAAGATAGGATCACTCCTGCCAAAAAAGTTGCTATGGCCCTGGCAGAATTGATCACAACCAAATATCCCAAAGACAGCCTTGACATAATCGTGTTTGGAAATGATGCCTGGTCCATTCAAATTAAAGATCTTCCTTATCTTCAGGTTGGGCCTTACCACACTAATACTATTGCAGGCTTAGAACTGGCAATGGACATTCTTCGCAGAAAAAAAAATAAGAATAAACAGATTTTCATGATCACAGATGGGAAACCTACCTGCATGAAAATTGATGGCAAATATTATAAAAACAGTTTTGGGCTGGATCGTAAAATTCTGAATGAAACTTATAATCTGGCTGCTTATTGCAGGAAACTAAAAATTCCGATCACTACTTTTATGATCGCAACGGACGAATATCTAAAGGAATTTGTTCAGGAATTTACCAAAATTAATCATGGAAAAGCCTATTACACTGGTTTAAAAGGATTGGGAGATTTACTCTTTGAAGATTACGAAAAAAATAGGAAGAAAAATTTCTAAGCCTATATTTCGCATCAGGCTAATTCTCTGTAAGCAAAAGAGTAAAAAAAGTTATGACCAGCATATTATCAAAAAAGGTCAGGATTGTAGGCAGTACGAGGCTGTCTTCAAGTCTATAAGACAAAACAAACATGGAACTCAAACATACAATTCCATAAATCAGCATCAAATCATACAAGCTATCAAAAGGTATCAAAACTAATTTTCCCACCTGAATGGTTTTTATAATATTGAAAATTGGTGTACTGGTAAATAGTGCCTCACCATTTCTTATAGCTGTTATTTCATTGTTTATTTTGTAAGGATAAAGCTCTAATTTTCTTCCTTCATTTAAAAAAATGGCAACAGATCCATGGCTGTTTGCCGGCACTTCATCAGGTTTAAAACTTGCGTAAACTGTCTGATATGATTCAGTAGTTGGCAGGTAGTGATCAGAAAAAATTAAACCTGCAAACAAAAGGCTCACAACAGAAAGTATTTTCATTTTCCAATTGAAGGATGTGTTTCTGCGCTTTGCAAATTCATGCTTCTGTTGTTTTTGGTCTAATGTTTCCTTTGTTCCGCGCCTGTATTTTCTTTTGTCTGTTAAAGGCTCAGTTTCAAACGTCGGCTGACTATAAAACTCTTCTTTCTTTAAAAAATGCTGGTCATAAATCCACTTTGTATTGGGGTCGCTTAGGATTTCATATGCTTCATTCAGTTCAACAAGTACCTGATGTGCATCCTTACTGGGATTAATATCCGGGTGATACCTGGAAACCATACGCCGATATGAGCGTTTTAGTTCTTCAGGACCAGCCAGGTGAGAAACCCGCAATATTTTATAATAATCTTTCAGTTCAGCTGCTTTACTTTCAAATTACAAAATGTAATTCAATTCTCAAATTACACAAAACCCAGGCTTAAAGCACCAGCAAGCATAAACCATTTACAAAAGAGGCTAAGTTCAGTATAGTCTTTTTGCTTATCAGCCCAAAATAGCTTGAAGCCCAAATAAAGTAATAGGATAAGCAGTATATAATTGAGACCGTGAAAACTTTTAAAATGATTAAGAAAAAGCACAGCAAATAAAATCAGTACACCATATAGGAATATTTTGGTTTTTCTTACTCCAATAAGAATAGGCAAAGTTTTACAGCCGTAAGTAGCGTCTCCTTTCGTGTCTTCTATGTCCTTTATAACTTCTCTTAAAAGACTGATAAAAAATGCAAACAATGAATAAATATAAATAAGTTTATCATTTTCCCGATAATACAAGCTTATAATCCAGATCGTTGCTGAGGTAAGTAACGATACTATAATATTTCCAATCAATGGAGTTCGTTTCAGGTAGTTTGAATAAAGCCAAAGTAAAAATGCACAGGCTGCAAAATACAATGCAACTTTCCAGCTTAGGAATAAGCCAAGCCCAATTGCAGAAAAATTTAAAATTGAATGTATTAGCAAAGCTTGTCTTCTGGTTATAATCCTGCCTATGACAATTCTGCCAGGCTTATTCACAAGGTCTATCTTGATATCGTAATAATCATTGATAATATATCCGGCAGCAGCAATGAACAATGTGCCAACCGAAAGAATAAAAAATGCAATTGATGGCAGGAAAGAGCTTATCTCGGTTTCTCTGTTTTTCACAATAAATGCAAACACGATATATTGGGTTAGTAAAACCAATATGAGGTTAGGCCATCTGACCAATTTAAAAAGTGCTTTAAGATATGCCCTTAAATACCGAAAGTGAAAATTCATTTAAGATTGATTATCAGCATATTTGAACTATTCTAATAAAGACATATTATTTTATCAACAAGTTAAATAAATTTTGGATTCTGACATTATAAATACCTTAAATATGGTTTTTTGATCCGTTCTAATTTATATATTCACGGAAAATTAACATTTTAGAATGGCAAAGAAGTTCCTTTTTAATCCAATTATTGGAAGTTATGGTTTATTGAACAAGTCGTTCAATGCTTTAAAAACCAAAGGCAATGAAACACTTTTACTATTCAGAGAATTTTTGGAGGATGACGACATTCGTATTTTGTTGCATGTCAAAGAAACCGAATTTGAATCTCTTGAAATCGAAATCTTTGACCTTACCTTTTTGATTCAAATGGAAATTGAACTTGCACCTGAGTTCAATACATTCAAAAAAGGATTCTTCCGAACCTATTTTGCTCCGCAATACGGAGAAATTGAGGAAATCGGGATAAACTATAAATTTGACCAGGATGGAAGAATATTTAAGTGGGAAAATGATTCTGTAATTCCTGATTATACAGAAATGTCAGCCTTTGTTTTGAATTTTATAGAGCTACTTATAAAGCACATAACTGATACAAAATATGTAACAATCCCAAATCAAACCTTTGAAGCCTAGACAGGTGCAGAAAGTTTGGAAAATATTATGTATTTGTATTGGAGTTTATGGAACGATCATGTTGTTCCTCTCCATTGTTTGGTATAAAGGTATTTTCAAGGGTAGCTTCACATTTTTTGATGACTCTCTTGAATGGTTACAGATGGATAAGGCCGGTCATTTTTTTGCTTCATTTCATGTTAGCAGATGGTTAATACAAATACTTACCTGGCAGAAGGTTGACTCGAAAACAGCAATAAAAATTGGGGTGTGGGGAGGCATGATTTTTGTGACCCCGATAGAGATTTTGGATGGTTTTTCACAAGCTTATGGCTTTTCCTGGACAGATTTATTGGCGAATTTATGTGGTTGTTTGTTTTTGCTGATACAGTTATCGCTTTTTGACAAAATGCGTTTCTTGCCCAAATTTTCTTTTCATATTAGTCCATTGGCAGCCATTCGTAAAGAAATGCTTGGGACTTTCCTGCTTTCGAATATTGTAAAAGATTATAACGGTCAAACATACTGGATAAGTTTTAGCCCAAATATGTTCCTGAAAAAAAATCTGTTTCCTGAATGGTTATTATTGTCAGTTGGATATGGAGTTGATAATGTTTTAGGAGGTCATGATAATGTGTGGCAAAAAGACAATAAGTTGTTCGATTTCAGTCATTTGCCAAGGATGAGACAAATTTATTTTTCATTAGATATCACACTTCAGCATTTAAAGTTTGAAAACCGACTTATGAAATTTATCCGACTTGCTTTTTCATGTTTAAAAATGCCTTTTCCAGCCGTTGTATTCAGCCGTGAAAAGGGGTTTTATATATCTTATTTGGGATTTTAATCATAACATAATGCAACATAATCTGGTATATCATTATTTAGTGTAATTGAGAAAGACACATTAAAAAAAGTTTTTATAATAAAATCATATTATTACTTTTATAACCGAAATAGAAAACCTACAATAATGTATAATGGTATTGAAATAGAGAAAGGTCTGCTGAATGATTTCACTCAGGCATATTCACGGGAATGGTTAGAAACCAATGGAATAGGTGGTTTTGCAAGTAGCACATTAAGTGGTGCCAATTCCAGAAAATATCACGGTTTACTTATTGCTGCCCAACACCCTCCAGTTGGAAGACTTGTTCTGCTTTCAAAGCTGGTTGAAACCTTAATTACGGAAACTGCAGCCTATGAACTTGATTGTAATAAATTTGAGGATAAAGTTCACCCAGTTTGATTTGAATATCTAACTGGATTCAAAAAGGGTTTATTCACAGAATTTGTTTACAAAACGGGTGATGTGACATTATCCAAGACCATATTTATGCCTCATGGTGAAAATACAACCATTATCCGGTATGAAGTAAAAGAGGCAGCAGGAGAATTCACGCTAAAATTAAAACCATTTGTTTCTTTCAGGGATTATCATTCAATCAAAAAGCATGATGATGGAATTAACCCAACTTTTTCATTTAAAGATAACCAGCTAAAAGTTAGTCCTTATTTCAACATGCCCGAATTGTACATTCAGGTTCCACATAGCATTTTCATTCCTCAACCAGATTGGTACAACGGATATGTTTACCAAGGTGAAGTGGATAGAGGAATGGATGGCCATGAAGACTTATTTACACATGGTGAATTTTTCTCCAGGCTTAATAAAGGTGATGTATTCTCTGTAGTAGTTTCAACACAGGATACTTTAAAAAAAGATCCTGAAAAACTTTACAAATCAGAGATAAAAAGAAGAGAAGCCCTAATTTCAAAACTTAAAGTTAAAGATGAATTTGCTTCAACATTAGCACTTGCTGCAGATCAGTTTGTAGTAAAAAGAGGATCTGATCAAAAAACGGTTTTAGCTGGCTACCATTGGTTCTCTGATTGGGGCCGTGACACCATGATTGCTTTACCTGGATTATGCCTTTCAACAGAAAGATATGATGAGGCAAAGCAAATTTTGAGGGCTTTCAGTAAATACATTAGTGAAGGTATGATTCCCAACCGCTTTCCAGACGTGGGAGAGGAGCCTGAATACAACACCGTAGACGCAACTTTATGGTATTTCATTGCTTCATATCAATACTTTAAAAGAACTGATGATAAAGAGTTTATCGTAAAAGAGCTTTTCCCATTGTTCGTAGACATTATTGAATGGCACTTTAAAGGTACCAGGTTTGGAATTAAAGTAGATACTGACGGTTTGTTAAGTGCTGGAGAAACTGGCTCCCAACTTACCTGGATGGATGCTAAAGTAGGAGATTGGGTAGTAACTCCACGTGAAGGAAAACCGGTTGAGATTAATGCACTTTGGTATAATTCACTCATGATCATGCAAGAGTATGCTAAACTTGCTGGTAAAGACGATAAGTTTTACAAAGAGAAAGCAGCACTTGCCTTAAAATCATTTAACAAAGAATTTTTAAACGATATCTCCGGAACATTATATGATGTGGTAAGAGGTTTGTATAAAGACAGCAGTGCAAGGCCAAACCAGGTTTTTGTTTTGTCTCTCCCCTTCGAGATGGTGAACAAGAAAATAGGAAAAGCTATCTTGAAGGAAGTAGAGGAACTGTTACTAACTCCGGTTGGACTCAGAAGTCTATCTCCGAAAAACTATCATTATAAAGGCTATTATGCAGGTGACTGGGTTGCACGTGATGGAGCTTACCACCAGGGAACTGTATGGTCTTGGTTATTAGGACCTTACATGACTGCTAAAATCAAAATTGATGGCGAAAGCGGAAAAGAACAAATCCGTAAATTCCTGAAAACTTTCGAGCAGCATTTAAAAGAAGGTGGAATAGGTACAGTTTCTGAAATTTTTGACGGTGAAGCGCCATTTTATCCAAAAGGTTGCATTGCTCAAGCTTGGGGCGTTTCGGAAATATTAAGGGTTTATTTAGATGAGTTGAATTAAATCTTATCCATTTACATATATAATTTTTTAATACTGGTTCAATTACAAGAACCAGTATATTCGCTTTTCTGTCAAGTGACAATATCATGATAAAAAAAAGGATAGAAGTTTTAGATTCTTTAAGGGGCATTGCATCTTTTCAGGTAGTATTATCTCACGTCATCAGTGCAATTCCATTTCTGTTCCTGGTTTTATTCTCACATAAAACAGAGAAAATTGCTGTCAGAGATTTTTGGTATTTTGTGAGAAACTCCCCCTTGCATTTTTTGTGGAATGGTGCAGGCGCTGTAATAATTTTCTTTGTTTTAAGCGGTTTCGTTTTGTCCCAACCTTATTTCGGAAAATCT
>JACMRH010000547.1 GCA_014376535.1 Cytophagales bacterium
AGTAGTTGCTGAATATGGTTATGAAGCGATGATGAAAGGTAAAACAGTGGCTATTCATGGTACAATGAATTACATTTTGGCTAATGCAGTCAGATTTACGCCCAGATCTATTGCCGTAAAAATAGCACGTAAAATACTAAGTAATCCTGAATAATGGAAAATCAGCTATCCTCATTTTTTAAAACAATTTTTGTAAAATAATCTATCAATTGTCTTTAAAAGTTCTTTTTTGTTTTATTCATACAGATCATGCATTGCATGTTCTGATAGTACATCTTTTAAGTTTCTTTCATCTTATTATTACCATATAATTAACATCAGCTTCCTATCCAAATTGATAACATCCCTCATAACTATAGTAAGTTCATGCTCGGTTAGCAAGCTAATTTGTAAGTCCAGTCCAGATCTTTTATCTGAATAAATTGTCACAAGATTTTGGACTATTTTGACAATATCTTTTATACTTCTTACCTCCTTTGTTTGAACAAATCCCTTTAAGGTTTTATCTCGATGTCGGAATAATTAAATCATCTGTTCGTTTTTAAATTGTATCGCCAGTCGAAACTTATCAGGCAATAAAAAAAGACATTACCATAAGCTCAGCTTCATTTAGTGAAGCAAAATAGATTGTTTCATACCGGGACAATCTATAATTCATAAAATATATTGTATTTAAATTTGCATCTTTTTAAGATGAAATAGAGATGTAATAGACAAAAGTAATGGTTTTTGAAAGTTGAAATGTTCAAGTGGACAGAAGTAATGGTTTTTACTTTGGGTTGTAAAGCCGAAATATTTGTATGAAATCTACAAATTGTGCTCAAACTAATTGGTAATTATTTGATGATCGTTACAGATCCACTTGTTTTATAATCGGTTGTATCTGTGCTTCCTAAGAATTCAATGATATAATAATACGTTCCTGTGTTTAATTCTAAGCCGTTCATTGTTCCATCCCATCTATTGTGGTAGCCGTCTTTATCATCAAAAAGTATATTTCCCCATCTGTTAAAGATTTTCACTTTTGATTGAGGATATTTTTCAATCCCGTTTACTACCCACTCGTCATTTAATCCATCTCCATTGGGTGTGAAAGCATTTGGAATGTTTATTTTCGGATGGTTTCGAATCGTGAGATAAGTGCTGGCTGTGCAACCTTTACCAGCAGGTCCAGTTACTGCTGTGATTTTGAAAATGGAAGAAAATTCTTCGTTCTGGACGTAATAAAATACTTGTGTTGAAACTGAATCGTTGCTTGCCGGAACAGAATTGCCATCAGCATAGTAAAGGAAATCTACCGGGCTCCATTGAACAATTTTTAGATCCAAAGGCTGTTTAAGCGATTCAATTTTCGGTTGAAGTAACTCCTTCCTTTCTTCATAATAGGTAAAATCGAGAACATCTGGCACGAATGATATGGCAGGCTTTTCGTAGATTTTTACTTTTAAAGAATCGTAAGTTGGCGGACAGACTTTGTTAAATACTTTTAATAGGTAATTTCCAGATTGCTCAGGCTGTACGATCTGTAACTCTTTGGGAGAGGTGCCAGAAGTATTCACGCTATTTTGATAATACCATTCATAGGTTACTCCTCCAAAAGTTGATTTTAAAGGAACCATCTTGACTGGAATATTTTCTACACAGATAGTATCATAATTGTATAATATTTTTGCAACGGGACGGTATGAAACCTGCAATGAAACCTTGGCTGAATAAGCTGTATCAGTGATCAGGCATGGGTAATTAGAATTTAATTTAACATAAATAATTGTGTCTTGTGTGCTATTTAATAAATAAGTATTGCTTGAATCTGTTCCACTTAGCAATTGATTTTGACTATTATAAAAATTATATTTTGGGACATTTCCGGGGACTGCTCCAGGCACGGCATCAAATAAAACGCTTGTACCATTACAAACAGGTAATACTGGTTTCAAAGAAACAGTTGGCTTGTAGGCTTGAACGGGATATAAAAATTGCCTCGCCCTGCTTTCCGGACAAACACCATTTCTAATCACCCAATCAGCTTCAATAGTATCAGTTATTGATTCAAATCCTGTGATTTGAGTAATGTTTGTTGTTGGATCAAAAGTAAAATTACCTGTACTTTTCATCGTTTCCCATTTCCCAATTCCCGTAACGGGCTTATTTCCGTTCAAAGTTTTGATCTTTTGGGTTATACAATAAAAACTGTTGTAGGAAAGTTGGTTGTTGACAAGCGATTTTGTGGGAAGTGAGTCGACAGGAATTAAGAAGTAGCCAGTGTCACCAGGGCAGCCCTGCAAAGTAGTTTCTAATATTTTCCCTGAAATATCAACACTTCCAGCCTTAAAACTAATGGAGTCTTTTGCAGAAGTGTTCGCCACCAGATCTGTTCCACCTGTTAGTGACCAAAAATAGGAACTTTTATTAAATCCAGTTGTCCCAATGGTTCTCTCAAAACCCTGACAAATATTTGCCAAAGATGTAACCTGAGATGCTATTGGATTGGTGTCTACTACCACCACTATTTTAGCTTTTATACTTTCACATAAACTATTTTTTTGCGATGCAAAAAAACTATAAATACCTGTTGTTCTGGTAAGTGAGGGAGGAGTTAGAGACAATGGCAGAGAAGTGTCAGCATACCAAAATAACGTATTTGCTGGCTTTCCAGATGCAGTAAGTGTTGGCAGAACCACAACTTCCTGACAAAATTGAATTGTATCAGCAACAAATGGAGCAGAAGGAACTTCTATCACCCTGGCAGATTTTGTAAGGGAATCCGGGCACCCGTCAGGGCTGGTATATTTGTATTTAACCAAATATGTACCTGAATCGGCGGGAGGTATGAATTTTCCCTCTGCAATGGTGTAAAAGCCCGAAAAAATACCTCCAGTTGGAGAAGTATTTGTAATCGGAACAGTATCAGAAAGTGTACACGATGGTGGTATGTCATCAAAACGAACCTTAACATAATCGTAGACAATATTTTTTACTTCAGCTCTGCCAATTTCAGTGCCATCAACACTGGTAATTTTTGCAAAATAAGATACAGAATCAATTAAATCTTTATTACCTGGAATGGCTACATTAAAGTCTTTGTCACTAAACCATTCTACAACAGAATTCACCCCTCCCTGAACATACGCATTTAAGGTAACAGGATCATAATTTTGATATACAGAAGGCTTACCCTGAACATTAGCACAAATTGAAACTATGGTATCAGTAGGATTTAAGGAACAGTCGGTTATTGATAGAGTGTCATTTGTGGTACAAAATTTCTGTTTAACAGTGAGAATATAAGTTCCTGGTTTATCAATAGCTGTACTGGCAACAGAATCGCTGGGTATAAATATTGTTCCGGATGGGCCGGCCCATTTGAATTTTGTATCTGCTGTGGTCGTGCTTCCCGTTAAGCCTGCTACCTTAGTAATACAATCAATTTTTTTATCTGGTCCTGCCTGGACTGTTGGTACAATTCCAGAAGTAGTTACAACAACAGTATCTTTCATTTTGCAGAGATTATTTTTGGTCTGCAATATGTATTTACCAGAGATATTGGCCTGATTGCTTAGCATTGTATTATCTGGTGTAAAAACTGCACCTGCTGGTCCAGTCCAGAAATAATTTCCGGTTATATTAAGGGCAGTACTTCCCTTTATCAGAGCATAAGTATCACCGCATTCAATATTAGCATCCGGTCCCGCGTCAAGTTGGTCAACCATTACTGTATCTAATGAAGAAAGGGTAATCTGGCAATTTTCCGGACTTAATAGAATAATGTTTGGCAGGTATTTACCCGGCTGCTTGTAAATGTGGATCACAGAATCTTGGGTATTTAGATCTACTGTAGATGTAAGGTCTTTAAAATCCCAGAAATATCTACTGATATTTTTACCGTTCACGATACTGGTAAGTGTATCACCAAGACACAAATACTTGTCTTTTACAATCAACTCTCCCTTGGGCCCTTTTATACGAATTTTTTGGGTAGTTGTGTCTTTGCAGCCGTCAAGTCCTGTCACTATCAGCCGAACCGGATAGGTGTCCGCTTCCTTATAAAAATGGTTTACTTCAATTTGGGTGGTATTAGAAATTTCATTGTCACCAAAGTCCCATTCATACTTTGGTGTAGTTGTGTATGTTATTGAGGTGCTTACAAAAGGAAGTGTAAACTTTGTGACGCATTTTGCGGTGTCACTTCCTACAGTGAATCTGGCTTTTGGTTTTACTATTTTTATAAAATTTTCCTTAATTACAGAATCTCTGCATCCTCCTGCATCTGTTAAAACAAGCTTTACAGTGTAAGATCCTGTATCGGCATATTTATGTGATACGTAATAACTATTGTCAATTGTGCCGTCTCCAAGATCCCATTTATAAGTAGGGATCATAGCAGTTGAATAATTTCCATAAAAAGTAAAGTTAAACTTACCACAAGCGGTGCTACTTTCAAATGTGGTTATAACCGCTTTCGGAGCGAAAGACTCTATGGATTGATCATAAAAGTCAGAGCAACCAACACTATCAGTTATAGTTAACCGTATGTCATATTTTTTGTAGTATGTTGTATTAAAATAATTATGTCTAAAGACAGTATCCTTATCAGATACTTTAATCGTATTATCACCAAATTTCCATTCCCAACGGGTGATTGGAACAGATCCGTTCTGCTTTGAACTATCTGTAAAAACAGGAAGAAACTTATCTACACAAAACTTATTTGTATCTAACAAAAACTTTGCTTTAGGACCCTTATCTTCCATAGGAGCTCTTACAATTACCTGACTTGTATCAAAACAATTATTTTGGTCCGTAACAGTTAAAATAGGCTTATATATTACGGTACGTGTCGGGTCAACATATTTGTGACTTAAAATAGTATCCTGAGAAGAAGACAGAATTGTATTGTCGCCAAAGTCCCATTTCCATTCTTTTATAGGATTTATTCCATTTGTTTTTGAGCTGTCTTTGTAAACAATTGCAAACTGACCTTTGCAAAAACTAACAGTATCTATTCCAAATTTGGCATAAGGACCTCCCACCGAAAGAGATTTGAATTTCATTGTATCTGTGCAACCAAACTTATCAATTATTTTAAGAATTGGCTGAAATATCCCAGTGTCTTCATAGACATGCTTGGTATCACCGTTTTGATATTTCAGGTTTGTTTTGAAATACTTTACATTGTCTATTGTGTCCAGCTTTGTACTATCACCATAATCCCAGATAAAGGTGTTTATATTGGAAGAATCAACGTCTAAAACGGTGAACTTTGCCTCGTCATTTCTGCAATAAGAAATTTTATTCGGAGTAAAATTTGCTTTCTCGTCCACCGCGATGATCCTCTTTTTGTACGTAAGGATTGCTAGTGTAGTAAGGTCGTGAATGGTGGCAGTCACCAGGAATTTTTTCTTTACACCATTATTAGGAAAAGTGTGAACAGCTGGGTTTCCATTTCCACCAGCAACCCCATCAAAATCCCAGGACACCACTTGTCTATTTGGTACTGTATCATTAAAAGTAAATGTGTATTTATTGGTACACTGGTCTATCCCACCGCCCCCGCCACCAACTCCAAACCCGCCGCCACCCCCGCCACCTCCTCCGCCTCCGCCACCTCCTCCACCACCACCACCGCCATCATCATCACAGATGTCGCTGACGATAACAGGCTTAGAAAGTGCAGCTTCTACACATCCCTGAGAGGTAATAACACTAACAATCAAATTGTAATTTCCGCTTGTAGTATATATTGCTGATGAGGTACTTTGTGAAACTCCGGCTAGAGTATCCTTGCTGCCATTTCCCCAATCATACACATATTTTACAATTGGAACTGTACTGGAACCAGTAGCTTTTACTGTAACATTTAGAGGAAGACAACCTTCATCAGGGGAATAAGTAAACTGTACATTTGGCCTGCTGTTGTTAATGTAATTAAACGTCTTACTGTTGCTGCAGTTGGCTGCATTTGTGGCTGTTAGAGTTACTGAATAAAAGGAAAAATTATTAAATGAGTGGCTAATAATTCCTGTATCAGCTTGGAGAATATTCGTGTTACCATCACCAAAGTTCCAGGAATACTTTTGTCCGTCCTTGCTTCTGTTATGGAAATTTACAAGATGGGGTATTTGGCAACCCAAGGGTTTATCAACAGTAAATTCTGCTTTTGGAATTGGCAATACCACTATTTCTTTTTTAATAGTATCGCTTGAACAATTAGAAAAGCTGTTATAATTAAAATAAGTTATTTTCCATTTTCCTGGTTTTATAAAAGCGTAGCTTACAGATGTTCCAAAAGGTTGTGAAGCATTATCTTCAAAAAACCACCTGCTCTGATTACTGATTTTTGTGGGATCAGGATTGGCAGTAAACGTCATATTTTCAGCCAAACAAACTGTATCTTTTAATAAGTTAAATGAGGCCACAGGTTTTCCTATAATCACATCTCTGATACCACTACCTAAGACGGAATCTCCACAGGTGCCAGGAGAATTTTTTGCAATTAGTTTTAAGCGATATAAACCTGGCTGAGAATATGTGTGGGTCAAATTTTGGCTGTTATTTTCAGACCGTATACCATCACCAAAATCCCAGGTATATTTGAATGTTCCGTCCATCACCGGGGAAATGTTTTCCATTGAAACAGTTTGAGGTGCATTGCAGCTAAAATTATTTGCCACCAAAAAATCGGGTGTTATTTTGGGATATATTTTAATGAATTGATTTTTGGGAAGAGATGCAACGCAACCAACACTATTTTTTACGATAAGTGTGGGGGTATATGTGCCTCCTGCCGAATAAAGATGGTCGGGGTTGGTGGGTACGGTGAAAATTGATTTTGTTCCGTCATTATAACTCCATTCCCAACTTACAATTGTTCCGTCTCCAGGAAGACTCAAATCCTTAAAATTAACAGTGTATGGTATACAGCCCTCGCGTGCTATACTTGTAAAGTCTACTAAAGGATTTTTATAAACTCTTATTTGAACGGTTTTTGTGGATGTTTGTAAGGCCGCATTTGTTACAGTTAAAGCAACTTCATAAACTCCCGGCGTATCAAAGTTCTTCGATATTATAGTTCCCGAACCAGTTCCTAATGCAGCACCGCTTGTATTGTTTTTAAAAGTCCAAACATACCCTGTTGCACCGGCAGAATTTGATGCATTGAATTGTACAGCTCTTCCACCGCATGAATCACCTTGAGTAATAGAGGTGAAGTTCGCCGTTACCTGTCCCTGAATGGAATGATTCAGACCAAAACAGAATAAAATCGCATAAAGTAAAAATGCCTTTTGATTGTAGATTAAGAGCATATCCTTTAAATGTATCACTTAAACAGACAAAATTTGTTTGCTAATTCAAGAAGTAAACAATCTGTAAAAAGAATAAAAGGAGCAGATGAATAACTGCTCCCATTATTGGATTACTTTAAATTGGAGATAATAATTCTATCCCTCTTTACAGAATAACCATTTTCATCTGCTAAGTTGAAAATGTAAATGCCATCTTTTAAGTTATTCGTTGGAACAGTTATAATCTCGCCTAAGTTAACAGCAGAAATACTCTGATTAAATTGAATTATACCTTGTAAATCAACAATTGAAAGCTTGACATTTTTCAAAGATTTATTAGCACTTAACTTAATATAAGAAGTAGCCGGATTAGGAAAAAATTCTACTGACATAGCATTGTCTGCCTCATTATAATTGTCGATGTTAGTTACAACATCATCCTTTGTCCGAATAACAGAAATCAATTTAAATATCACAGTTTCTGATAAAGAGTTTACTTTATTAAATGACACATACATAAATGGGTTTCTATTTATATCGCCAGCAGTTACAACAAGTTTAATACTAGACTCTTGCTGAGAACTTAACGGTGGCACTCTGATAGAATCAACAGCCAGACTTAATTTGTCAGACGGTTCAAATAATATATCAAAAGGAGCCGTTGCCGTGTTTCCGTAGTTTTTGTATTTAACAGTAACTTCAAATTGAGAATTGTTACGAATCGTATCTGGGACTATTATATCTGAAACTCTCACTAATTGAGAAGAAGTGCCTGAAGTAACCAGAAGCACTGAATCAATTCTCTTTAACGACTTTTCAAAAACAGAAACTATGCCTATCAAAGTATCAATTTCTGATTTGACCAATAATGCATAACTGGAATTTGTAGAATCAATAAAATGGGTAATGATTGCGATGTCAAGAGCTAATTGTCTATTTGATAAATCACCCTTGTTTTTAACAACCTCATTGTAAACTTTCAGGAAGGAAGGTTCAGTCGGATTGGCGGAAATTACCGAATAAAGCAAGTTTACTTTTTCTCCTATTTTTTTTGCGGCTATTTCTTCTAATTGATTTATATCATCAACAACCCTTACTTCATTCAGTAAATTATATACCCCAATTTTAGTCTTGTAAAAAGCAAGACTATCTTTATAAGCTGTTAAATCGGTTGGGTTAGCTTCCATTCTGGCCTGGGTTTGTTCTTCTTCAACACGTAGCATGTTCCCTGCGCTTGGAGAAAAACTTTTTGCCAATCCTTCCTGTAGCTCGTCAGTTATGTAAAAATAACGACTTGAATATTGGTATAAAGCGAGGGTGTTGCTAACTGCTGAAAAGCCTTTAACAAATTTTGAAATTGTAAGCAATGGTGGAGCTAATGGTGCTCCAAAAACCGTAAGTGCTGCGATTTTTGCAGCATTTTCTGTGAAATCTGCCACTGCTCCAAATTGACCCGAGGCACTTTCAAAAGCTTCGCCTGCGTTTATGGCTGCTAGATTGTCCTGATCCGTTTTTGCAATCCTTTGAGTCACAAGCGGAGCAACAGCTGCAAATGTACCATCAGCAGTCAGACCAGTGATTTTCGGAGATATTTTATCAATATATGTTTGGCTTGAACCAATGTAATATTGGTCAACAAGTATTTTTGTACCTATATTGAAAGCAATATTTTTTAATATATCTTCTCCAAGATTGCCGCCAAACATTGCAGTTTCGATGGCTTTTGAAAGTGTTAGAATACTTGCTTTGGCAACTTGATCTGAAGGACTATTACCAAATTTTGCAAGTGCTGCTTTTACAATGCCTTCTTTAAATCCATCTAATAATGCTTTTTCAATCTGTTTTACAATGCTTTTCAGGCTATTAAGAATAATCAGATCTTTTTTTAGGTTGTATAGTTCAATTCCAGATACTCCGGTCAATAACTTTTTATCAATCTTCGTTGACTCTTCTCCCATCAAGCCACTTATATTTCTTGTAGCGGTGAGCATTTTGAATATACCTTCTGCTACATCATATGTAAGCTTACAAAGCTTGCCAGAGAACTCGTTACCCTTACTGTAGTACTGATTTAGCAGATATAATGACAAATATGTCCTGCTCATTGTTTCCAGGATTTCCTTATGCTGAGTTTCGATTTTATTCCATTTGCCAATTTGGCCGTTGATGGTAGATAAATTATAATCTTTTACAGGAATAGCATCTGCTACTGCTCCTCCAAAAACAGCTGCATCAATTTTCAAATTTTTTAAACCAGCTGATTCTGTATTTACTTGCCTGTAAAGCCTTGCCGGAATTATAAAATCTGGTGCAGCATTACAGATTTTGATGTTATTTAGCGTATAATTTAATGGACCATTTTCTGCTGTAAAATCAACAGAAATAGTGTACAATTTATCTTTACTGAGCGAATCTGTCAGAAAATTAAATTTACCGAGATTATCAGAAATAACGGTTTTTAATGTGCTACCTGCCTCCTTTAAAGTTACAGATGCGCCAGGAAGCGGATCATTTGTAATCTTAGCTGTTACAAAATTAGCTGATGCATTTTTTACTACACCCGTAAATGGTTTGCATTTGTTGCTTCCCAGACTTACAAGGAAATCAACTGGTGTAGGTGTGTACGCTCCACTATTTGGAACTGCACCAATTGTACCTATTTCAGAGCCTGTTTTGCTGTCGAAAGAATATCTAAACTGGTATTCCCAATTTAGAGTCGTAGTGCCTGAAATTCTAAAGGCTCCAACAGAAATATTCATCCAATATTTTCTATTACCCTCTGCATCAACTTTGATAGCCAGGAAACTTGACCCACCAGTTCTGTTAGGTGTTGGTGAACTGCTACCTCTGCCTGGAAAGCCCGCAGGCTGTCCCAAAAGTGGAAAGAAGGTTGCGCCAGCTTCTACTTCAGCAGAGTAGTAACCTAAATTTGTAAATCCGGTTTCTGGTTTGTTATTACTACCTACGAATGCAGCAGAAGCAGATCCGAACAATTTAATTACCATTTTTGCAGGTAGTTCATATTGGCTTGTAGATGGACCCGTAAGTTCTACAACGATACTATCCGGTGGTGTTATTTGAGCATAGCCAGAAGAGATGATCCCCCATAAGGCGATTTTGAAAATAAAATAAATGTTTTTCATAGGATTTAAGTTTAACAATTTTAACGAATCATTTGTAATTATTAAAGTGCAATATTATATATATACATAAATTCAATTTTAGGCAATTTATTCGAACAAAAAAATATAATTCTTAAAATTAAAACATTGATATACACAGAAATACATTAAGTGAAGAATTTATATAAGAAATTTATTTTATTTTAAGAACCAAAAAAATCCTGACAATTTGCATTATTCTTTTATTTGTAGATGGCTATAAATGGGCATTTCTGTTTAACAATAAATACTTGTTGTTTATAAAATTGATTTCTATGATGGTTCAAATCCATCCTATAAAATTTAAATACAATGGAAAAGGCCCATATAAAGACACTGCTACTGAATATATTGGAGTTATAGCGCAAGAAATAAAAAAGGTAGCACCATACACGGTTGAGAGCTTTTCAATGAAACTAAACCCAAATGATAAATCGGAAACCAATCTTTTGAAATTCGATGGTTCTTCTATAACCTACATGCTTATAAACTCTGTTATAGAACTAAAAGCGCAAATTGATATATTAAATGCGGAAAATGCTATTCAGAAAGATGAAATAAAATCGCTTCAAACTTTGCAAAGCGAGATTTCTGAAATAAAAAAAATGATATCTGCTGAAGCATCTGCTTCTAAAAGGTACAAATAATGCAAAATTTTATTTATTGATTTTTAATACTGTTTAATAAATAACTTGGATGCTTTAAAAGGTTATTAATAATTACTGACATCCGATTAAAAAGGGATAGATATTAAAAATCTTTTTAATAGAAATGGAGGAGTTGAAGTTGTTAACATTGCCTTTTTTGTAAAATTTTGTTGTTATTAAACTCTAAAATCAACGGTACAAAACATAAAAAAAATCTGATCAGTCGCATCTTTTCTGCTCATAGAGATTATAAGTTCCTTTGTTGCTCAATTTGGATCAGATAAATATTATGAGACCACGACCACATGTAAGCAATTTGTCTTTAGGCTTTATAGGGTAATAAGTCTGTCAAGTTCCCTTAATAAATTATGAAATAGCATCTTGTTTCATGATGGAAAGCATTCTCATTTTGGGATCAAAGAACTGCCGGTCTCTAAAACACTGTTAACTTACAACTGATTACATGCATAGTCTTATATTCAGGAAAATACTCCGTTTTTTTAAACTTCTGTCATCTATTTGCCATCCGTTGTTCAATTTGTTATGCGGTTATAATTATGATTTGATTTTTGCGGAATTGAGTAAGACAATAAAAACAATAGTTATATACTCCATTGAAGTATTACCGTATACTTAAACATACTTTTTACACCCTATCTCTCAAAATATGAAGTATTTAAGTAAAAGTCTGATTTTCTGTGGATACACTTTTGTGGTGTTGTTGTTAGTTGCAGGCCTTTATTTGTTGACTGCATATATACTTTCCCGCATAAGCGTAAATCAACAAAATGCTTCAGAAAAGCAGGTCAGAATTTTTATACTGACAAATGGCGTCCATACAGATCTGGTCATGCCTTTACGAAGTGAGCTGATGGACTGGACTAAAGAATTTAAATTTGAAAACACAATTTTAAAGGATACATCCTCAAAATATCTGGCCTTGGGATGGGGCGACAAAGGTTTTTACCTTGAAACACCAACTTGGGATGACCTAACTTTCAAAACAGCATTTAAGGCCGCATTTTGGTTGGGGAAATCTGCCATACACAGCACCTTTTATAAAGAAATGAAAGAAGGGAAAAATTGCAAACGCATTGATATTAGCATGAAACAATATTCCCTTTTAATATCATATATTAAAAAGTCACTGACATACAATTCATCAGGGGAACTACAAATAATTAAGACATAAATAGTATATGGGCTCAATGACGCATTTTATGAAGCAAACGGAAAGTATAGTTTGTTTAATACCTGCAATACATGGGCGAACAACGCGTTAAAAAGTTGTGGTCAAAAAGCCAGCTTGTGGACACCTTTTGATACAGGAATATTTTACCAGTACCAATGAGGTTAAAATTACATCAATTTGGTGTTCATAATTCTACACATTCTTTACATGAATTGAGTATGTCTTGTGCATTCCAATTCATGTAATTTATTGCTGGCAGTGTAGTAGCATTGGTTTTTATATTGTGTAGAGTAAGTAG
>JACMRH010000548.1 GCA_014376535.1 Cytophagales bacterium
CATCTCGGGACTGAGAATCTTATATTTCAAAATTTGGTTTCTATCCACATCTTTTGCAGTAACAAAACCAAGGCTTGTAAAAGGTGGCGATAATTCTGGTATTTGGTAACTTTCTACCTTTATTACAGGCTTTTCATTTACATCTTTTACCACGATCGTAAAGGGCAATTCTAAAAAAGCGCCCCCAACATCAGTAGTTCTCAGCCTGATTTTATACGCTTCTTTCTTTTCAAAATTGGCTGATTTTAAAAGATAAAGCCCATTTTTATAAATCCCAAATGCCTGATTATCTACATCATTTTGGCCAGAAACTAAACTGTATTTAAAATTGCTTCCACCTTCCTGGTCTGTTGTACTAAGAAAGCAGACAACAACAGAATCAATTGTGTTTTCAGGAATAGAATCTTTTGTTAATGTGATAAGTGTAGGCGTTTCATTTACATCTATAATTTTTATTGAAAACGGAATCTCGATAGACATTCCATTTGGCAACGTTGTCTTAACTCTTACTTTATAATCCTGCTTTCTTTCAAAATCAAAAACTGTATCACTGTACAATGAATCATTCGAAATTTGAAACACAGAGTTATCATTGCTACCAGCACCTGGAACTAGAGTATATAAATATTTGGAAGGTTTAGGAAGGTTTGCATCTTCGGTCGTCAGTTTTCCGACAAATGATTTCCTGGCTGAATTTTCAGCAACTGTGTTATTTCCCAGGAAGATATTGGTAGGAATATCAAAAGTATCCTTTATGGTAATTGTGTAGGGTTTGGTAACGAACAGGCCTGAAGAATCTGTAGAAGTCAGGTAAATGAAGTACTGGCTTTTAGTTTCAAAATCAAAGATCAGGTTAGCCTTCAAACTGTCATTCGAGATTATAAAAATATTGTTATCGTTAGTACCTACGTTCGCAAAGGTGTAGACATATTTATCAATGGCATCCTCATCAATGGTTGAAAGTTTAGCTACCAGTTGGTTCTTAGGTTCATTTTCAAAAACCTTGCTGTTGCTCAGAACTATGTTTGTGGGGTTATCATTGTTGTCTTTAACATAAAGCTTAAATACTTTTTCAAAAAACAATCCCCCCAAATCTGCCACCCTGCAACGAACACTGTATTTGTTTTTGACTTCAAAATTAGCACTCGTATTAAAAACAAGGCTGGAATCTAACAAAGAGAAAGAAGCATTGTCATTATCACCAGTGCCGGAAACCAGTGAGTATTTAAATTTATCCCCCCGGTCCTGGTCTGTTCCAGAAAAACGGCCGATAGTTGGAGTTTGTGTATTTTCAAAGAACGAAGAATCTGAAAGGTCCAAACCTGTCGGTGCATCATTCACTCTATCTACAATAAGGGAAAATTCTTTTTCAACGGAACAGCTAAAATTATCCTCCGCTCTTAACCTGATTTTAAAAGTATCCTGAACAAGGGTATTAATTTTGCCATTGAATTGCAGCTTATTACCTGATATTTTAAATGATTTGTTGTCTAGACTTCCAATACCTGCTACAATTGAATAAGTCAAAATATTATCTAAATCAGCATCTGTAGCACTGACAATTGCCAGGTCAGGATTCGAAGATGCATGTTCAGGAATTATTAGTGTAGACAAGGCTAAATTTGCCGGACGGTTGTTGGTAATAATTTCCAGAGGTGCAGATGGACTACCAAAAACAGCATCATCCTGGAATATTAGTTTTGTTTTTACTGAAAGCAATTTGTCCTTATCTGAGCTATAGATCTGGAAAGTTATGGTGTCACTACTTGGTTGATTACTATAAACGGTAAGGAAAGCCATGTACCTGCCTCCCACAAGAGTAGAACTCTTCACAAAACCTCGAACTTCACCTTTCACATAAGCGATAAGCATATTGTCAGGATTTTTTAGTTCATCGCAATTATCTATTAGTAAACCTGTTACACTTAGATCGTAACTGTAATTTTCCGGTTGAATGTTCAGGACTGGTGGAGCAGCCTGAACAATTCCCGGATATGAAAACAATGCGAGAACTGCAAAAAGTCCTCTTAATTTGAACGCCATTTTAAAAAAGATTACTGTTTTATTAATTTAAAAGTAGAGGTTTTGTCGGCATGCTTCACCGTAAGTAAATATAAACCTGCGCTTAATTCATTGCCAGTTTCACCTGAGCCATTCCACTCCCACCCTTTACCTGAAACAGTTGGTGTGGCGACTTTATGGCCAAATGCATCTGTAATACTTACCTCTACATTGTTAATATCGAAATTATTAAGCGCGATTTTGAGATTATTGGTAAATGGATTAGGATAAATTCCGATGCTAACGTCTTTATACTGCTCGTCCGTTACTGACAATAATTCACAGGCATTGGTAATCATCAAATCTGTTTTAATCGGACTCGTAACTGTTCCCAATATCATATCATTGACAAAAGGTACCTGTTGCTTCAATCCAAATTCTTTATTCAGGCTGCCGTCGAAATATTTCAAAGTGATCATTTCAGCAGGTGTGTTGGAATAAACAGTCAGGAAGAAAACATAAGCATTGTATGCAGAAATATATTTAGGCTGCACATATCCTCTACATTCAGAACCCACAAAAGCACCTAAATAATCATTCGTAGTATCAATGGCACCTGTGCATAAATTCAGGCCAAACATAGCAGACATAGTATTGGCATATTCTGAAGGTTTTAAACTCCATGGCTCTGAAGTAACAGTAGCTTCCAAACGCGTTTGAGAAACTCTCTTGTTGCTGTAAATCAATTCAGGATTGGGATAAGTTAAGTTATGAGGCAGTTTTGACTGCAACATGTATCCTTCCTGCGGATTAAGGAATTTTAAACTACCTATCCAACCCAATGATTTGTCATAATAAGCAAAACTTCTTTGCCCTTTTATAAAGTCACCGTTGTCGAAATTGACATTGCCCATAGCATCATTAATTTCCATGTTCAACTGAGAAGGATAACCTATCCAGTTCCAACCTGTTTTTAGTTTTATGCTGACAGTATCAATCAACACACTTTGTCCCACAAGATGAAAAGTATCCTGTGCTGAAACCTTCATTTTGTAACCCTCTTTCAGATTGAAACCACCTTGTTTAGAAATTTCTCCAAGCCAGCCCATACCTTTTCCAAACTGGTCAAACTTGTTCATTCCCTTAATCAGATCTCCTTCGTTAGATTGAAGTTCAGAAAACATCAAAGTAGAAGTTTTTAGTGCTTTTGAATTCAGGTTAAATGAAAGCCAATTCCATCCTTTCTCCAGAACATATGCAGAACTGATATTTTCAATTACCTTAAATTCCTCAGGTTTTGAAGGCATTCCAATTATTGCATCTTTTACAAATGCCTTGTCGGATTCAACATCAACATGGATTTTTCCTTTAGCTGCATTCCAAACCTTGAATTTTACTAATTCTCCATCAGCTTTATTTGAAAATACATCCATAAAGAACATATAAGCATCGTATTCAGGAACGTATTTCAGATTGCCAAGTCCACGTAAAGTATCATTTACAAAAGCTCCGATCATATCATCAGGATTGGTAGAAACCACACTATTGATGTTGATAGAACCAATCACACTCATATTGTACTGGTATTTGCTTGCGTCTAAAACCCAATCAGGTTTGTCAGCAAATACTTTTAGTTTTAGATCAAACTTCTCTTTGAACCCAAAATCAGAGCTTAAGAAAATAGACTCTTCGTAGTTTCCTAAATTTACAGAAGGGCTAACTGTAAAGTTCAATGCCTTTTTGCTGTCCGGGGCCAAAGTTCCTTTAGACACATCTACTGAAAGCCAGGATGGAAGGTCCGTGACATCATAATTTTGTTCTGTTCCACCAATATTCATCACTTCAACAGTAAATGACAAGGGATCATAAAGCCTTTTTCCAAAAGAAGAACCAACAGTGCTCCATATAACGGTATTCTTTTTCACAAAAGCTGTCCAGGTAATAGGAGATGAAAGTAGGTTTTCATTCAAATCTTCAATGTCTTCAACAGTAAATTCCAAGACCGTTTTCTCTACAAGATTTGCTGGTTCTTTAATGTTCAGAATTATTTTATCGCCGTTGACAACCCAATCGTAAGCTACGTTCTGAACTGGCCTGGCGTCTTTAATATTAGGGATATCAAGGTTTCCTAGAGTACCAGTTACAGCTGTTGGAACTAGTTTGCTTCCTGTAACATTGTCGGCATTATTTGGTTGAAGGATAAGGTCAATGTCATATTTATCAAATGGATAATAGGCTAAAAGTCCCTTTTCATCGCCTTTAAGTTTAGAATTCATGTCCATGGTCAGCAACTGCCTTGCACGGGCAAGTTTCCAGATTCTTACCTCATCAATCTTGCCTTCAAAGTAACGGTCATAGGTAATATTACCAGCAGAGGTGAATATTCTGGCACCCAATGTCAGGTTAGCACCAGACAGTCCTCCAAAGTTTGAACTTGGCTGAAAAGATTCCACATCGCCATCAAGGTAAAGTGAGGTGTTAGCAACCCTGTTTACAACCACAGCAAGATGATGCCACTCATTATCAAATACTTCTTTCGAAACATTTAACCTGGTCCCATTATTTGAGACATAAAGTTTACCTAAATCATCACTTCCCACTAACCAGATATTATTGAATGATGGTGTTGGATCTGACTGATCTCCTTTTCCATTTGAAAGCAAGATCTGGTTTGGTTTTTTGGGACCTTTAAACCAAAACTCAAAAGTCATGTCCATTTCGTTGGTCACAACTACTGTACCTGTTGGGATAGTAAAGTATCCTGAAGTACCGTTCAAATTCATAGCATATCCTTTCGGGAAAACAGCCCATGCGGCACCATTTAAAATCGCATGATGTGATCTGGCTTTATCTGTAGCAATATTTCCTCGGGAATCATCCATAGGCCAGTAGCCTACCAAACCTACTTCACTTCCTGATAAAGTTGTAAGCATATTTGCATAAACGGTTCCAAATCCTCTGGATTTTTCCCAAATACGGAATTCATGAATATGACCATTGTAAAATGAAGTGCCATTTAAATCACGGCCAATGTAAATTCTTCCTGATGGATCAAATACCCCGGTAACAGAAGCATTTTCCAATGGAATTTTGTCGTTCATGAACACATTGATTTTTCGGTCGCTATTGCTGTAGGTGATTGCAAAATGCATCCAATCCAGGGTTGAAATAAAGGTCTGGTTGGCAGACAATGTTTGATTACCTAGTTTAACATAAAGCTTATTGGATGCATTGAAACCGATTTCAATATTTCCCTGACTGTAAATAGCACCTGGGAGACTATTGCTTCTTTGTGTCCAGAACTCAATAGTAAAATCTTTGTCTTTCAAATCCGGGCCTGCAATTACACTTGCGTTATCTTTCACTCCATCAAAATAGAGTACTGAATTGTGACGGATTTCAGCACCGTTCAAAACACCTTTAACCTGGAAGTTCTTGCTAATTAATAAACCAGCCTGAATTGGTTCGTCAAATTGAATGCTTACATCTTCGCCAGGAGACAAAATACCATCTGCAGGCTGAGGTGTACCAAATAATCTTGGCCTTTTGGTGTCCTTAATTCCTGAAACTACAGTTGAATTATTAACAGTTCCATTTGCACAGGTAGTCGTAACACGAATGTCATAATTCCTGTCCTGAAGGGGTTTGGTTTCCAATGTATACTGAAGATTGGCCTTACTGTCAATAAATGCTTTTGGAGCAGAAGCAGCATTGTATTGAGCCTGATCCACATAATAAACCATGTCGCTAATCCATTGAGAAGACGAGCTTGGTTTGTACTGAACCAAAATTTTCTCAAAACCAGAATGACTAAGGTTGTAATTGCTGATCGCCAACCCAAGTGGTATACTTTTGATCAAAGTTCCATCCTGAATGATAGTAGAAGTATTGATAAGCCATTGATCGTTTGGTTGTGAAAGAATGACCTTAGTACAAACGGGCTGAAATCGAGCAGTTAAAGAAACAGTATCAGACAAGCTTTCTTCACAAACAGAATGCAAAACCACCTGAATATCATCGTAATTGAAAACATCGGGTTTTACTTTCTCAATACTCAAAGTTTTCTTTAAAGTTGTTCCTGCCGGCACAAGAATTAATCTGCCATTTCCTAAATCAGCACCATCCAAACTTACTCTTGCACCGTCCTTATTTGTTGCAGTATTTACGTTTAACATATACCAAACATCGCTGTTAGTCTGGCTGGCGTTTGATAAAAGCAAAGTATAAATAGCTTTTTGATCTTCCGGAACATTTAAAGCAATAGGGTTACTGCTTCCAATCTGAGGAACTTCAATTTTCATTGTCGCCTCACTCATAATAGTACCTTTCTGGTAGTATTTGGAATATTCCGCACCCACATATGGACAGGAAGATTGTCCACCACGAACTTTGAATACAGGTCCGGTTTCAGAAGAAGGCTGCCTTACGTCAATACTGTAATAATCATCTACATCAGCATCGTCAAGTACATATCCGAATGTAAGAGTAGAAGTATTTTGAGTTCCGTCTGTTTTAGTTTCAGTATGAGTGTATGTCTCCTTTAATGAAACTTTCAGGCCCAACTTGTTGAAAGAAAATCCTTTAGCACCAGCCAAAGAAGGAGAAATGGTAAAGTCAAAAGTAGACTCGTTTGATGAAGAGGATTCATAAGTTACTGAGCTTTCATATTTTACCCCAGCATCAAATGACAAGTTTTGTTTTAAAGTCGACTCCAGTTTTTCCTTTTCATTCCTTAACAGAATGTTTTCCCAGTTTTTAACTTGCTGGTTGTAATAGTCTACAGTGTCAACATATTCTGTTCCATTTGGCCAGGAAGAAGGTATTGTAAAATTGTAAGAATCTCCTCCTGAAAAACCAGCATCAGAACGGGTTCCTATACCTGACGTATTAGACCTTCCATAATTAGGATCAGAGACGCTTAGTTTAGAAGTATAATTTGACTTCTTTTTAAGATAATTATTTCTTAAAAACTTAAGGTTTGGGATTACACTGGTTTCAATATGATATTGAGTATACATAAAGGCAGTACCAAACTCCGGGCTGATCCTAACACCTTCATCTAAACCAATTTGAAAACCGCCAACTTCACTATCAGTACAGGTTGTACAATTTGCTTTGGGAACAAACTGGATAAATTTGGTTGCTCCGTAAACAATATTAGTAGAGTTACCGATAAAAACATCCCCTTCTGCACCAACGAAATCAAGCTCGTTGCTAGTCTGCCATTTTTTTGTATTGGTCGTAGTTGAAGAAGTAGTATTGTTGTCAATCCAGGTTTCTGATTTATCGAAGCCAACAGAAACACTGTTTTCAATTTCAGTTTCAGTGATAATACCTGCTCCTACTCCGGCAAATGTTTTGACAACACCACCAAGCATAAAATCCAAACCAATTGAAGTTGCTTCCTGGTTTAAAATCTCCCTTGTTGTCGTTTTAGAATAAGTAGATGATTTTTCGAGGTAAGCATAACTCCCTGAACCATAAGGATCTCGAAGGATCATTTCAATTTCGTTCGGACCAGTTGTCACGAAGTTGTTCCCTGTAGGCATTCCTCCTAATACATAAGCATAAAATGGGCCTCCGTTGTACTGCCAGCTGGTATTGATCGCATTGTCTTTTCCTGTTAAGGCAACAATGGACATAGGTTTAAGGTAATCACCAATTCCTCCGGTAGTTATATTTGGCAAACCTCCTGTAAAATTGTATAATACATAACCGAAATCATTTATTTCATATGATTCCTTTAAAGTATTGATCGCAAGACCGTTTTGTATTTCTACAACGCCATCTTTTACAGGCACTTTATCTTCCTGGTTGCCGTTGCTTGCATTGATAAATTTCTCAAAAACATTAATCCTTAGCTTATACTTTCCTCTTTGAGTGAAAATGGGATATTGGGTAAGCGGTGCGCCGGTAGCGGTATTTACAATGTCAATTTGACCGTTGGGAGTCTTGGCTTTTTTATCCCAGAACGCCGGAGTTCCGTCTGCAGCAAGGGTGCTTATCTCTGGTGCAACCCTAAGAACAAAACTCTTCTCGAACTGATAAGAAACGCTGTCTGTCCGGTTGTTATAATGAACTGTACCATTTGCCAGAAGAGTAGAATCGACAAGTACTGTATCAATAAAGCTTTTGTTCAGTGTAGCAGATTCCAGATCCATTACAGTATTAAAACTTGCATCAAAAGTATAGTTGCCTGCTTTCACAGAAGTGATTGCATATCTTTCAGGAAGCAGGTATGCAAAAAACTCACCTGTGACCACATCTGGTTTCAAGGTAATGTTCTTGGGAGCTACAGAGGATATGGTATAGTTGGTTACACCTGTTTTTTTGCTGATTGCCCCTTGCTGATATTTATTATCCAATGAAGATATAACATCAGCAGTTCCATCTTTTAAGGTATACCCTTTCTGGGTAGTCAGGATAATTTCTGCATTTCCGATATTGTTTTTTGTACGACCAAAACCAGTGGTTTTTTCTCCCTGAACAGGACCACCTACCACTTTACCAATTACTTTAATCAAAGTGGTGTCGATAAAATCCTGCTGAACTGTATAAGCAGACTGAAAATCGAAATCAACGCCTGCTTTTGAAGGAAAACGGCCATTGTTTCTAAAAACGTGACCAGATTTAGCCATTTGAAGATTATGTCTGCCGATGGGGACGTCAACCAAAAAGTAACCTAATGCATTTGTAGTGATCAGATTTCCTTCTGAAGTAACCGCAGGTTTTCCATCAATTCTGATTTGTACACCTTCCACCGGAAATTTGGTATTTTTATAATAGACGTATCCATTTACAGGGAATGACGAGACATCTATAAAATTGATGTCGCTAAAGGTGTTTGAACCAGGTCCGATGAAAAGAAGTCTTTCCGTAGGATCAAAACTATGTACTTTGTAAACCGGCACTATCCTGTAAGTGGAACCGTCCGAACTGTATGGAATCCCTGAAATAATATAGTTACCATTCTTGTCGGTTAAACCTTTAACTGCAAGTTGTTTTGACAATGGAATAACTGTGCTCCAGGTAGCTTTGTAAATAAAGCCATGTTTCTCGTTATAAGTAAAACCTTTACGTGAAAGGTCAAAGAAGTTCTCTCCCACCCCTTCATTCATCCGGTAATAGCCGGAGAGATTGTTTTCAGTACCTGCAATGTACATAAGAGATTTTTTCCGAATTTCATCTTCCTCCAGCGCCCTATGCCAAAGACGGACTTCGTCTATGTTTCCGGCAAAATAGTCGGCATTGGCAGAAGACTTACCAATCAATATATCTTTATTATTTGGAACAGTGGTTGAGGTAAATTTTACTTTGGTTGTGTAATAAGTATCCTCATCATAAATAACAAATACTTTCAATGAATCCCTTTCTCTCACCGCGGAAACGTGAAAAAATGTATCAGCCTTCTGTGCGAAATTTAAGGTAAGAGTTTGAGCACCTGCCGTAAAATTAATTTTCCCCTTAGAATGGGTGATTTTATACTGACTGTCCTTTTCAAATAAAACAGAATTTGCAGTTGAGGTTGGTTTTATCCAGGCCTGGAATGTAAATGCAGTATCAAATTTAAAATGCGGATGGTCTGCAGGTGGAGATATGCCAAGGTATGCATCGGTTCCATTCAGCTTTAAGCTAGTACCAGAAAATTTGTCTGATGTTTCTGCGATTAAACTCACATCTTCAACTGCTGCACCACCTTTATAAGTTACTCTTCCTGAAATAGTGGCTGATGGAAGTCTGAAACCGACTCCCTCCAAAAAGTTTAGAAATTTTTGTTGCTTAGGGAAAAGTCCTTCTGCAAGAAGATTGTATTCGTAAAGTATTCCAGGTTCTGTAAATTCATCTTTCCAGTCAGATGCATCTTTTGATAGAAAAGCTACCTGAACGAAAGGATCCCCTGAACCTAACTTTTTCCTCATGATCCTGTAACCAGTCAATGAACTTTGATATTTTTTTATTTCCCATCTAAGTTGAATATAATCAGTGAAATAACCTTTTGAAACAAAGAGGTCCTGATCAAAGGCATTTGTTGCAAAAACAATGTCATACCGCATTCCTGCCATTACATTGTTTGGTGGAAAATCTTTGAACTTGGTAGCGACACACAAACCTCCATTAAAAGATACATTGAATGTATCTGATGAAGTTTGGTGTTTTACAGTTTGACCGGCAGTGTAGCCAATCACATAGGGATAATAATCCTGTGCTTTGGCAAGAGAAATACTAAGGGTAAATAAAATAATAAGACCTACCCGGTTCTTTCTTTTTTTGTTAAAAGAAAGTAGCATGATACGACTTAGTATTTAATGATGTAATATACCGATGCGTTGCGGGAACGTGATTCGTTCCCTCCTGAATTGTTAATATTGAGGTTATGAGAGTGATCGCCTGCAGCGGCAATAGCATCTGTATTAGAACCTCCGGCCTTAGTAAATTCATTATTAGAAGAACCACTTCCTGAATCGTCTCCTTCTTCTCCAAAGTTCCATTTGTGAGAATGGCTTCCATTGGTTGTTGTGTTTCCAGAGTGATTATGCGATTGGTACATGTCACCTTGATATGTTCCCTGTTGATCACCTGTATTTCCACCTGATTTTATTGCTGCCCTTGATCCTGCGTCAGGGTCTCTGTAACCGTCAGTTCTGCCATCATTAACTCCCCTTAAAAACATTCCTCTTAAATCTGGTAAGTTAAAGTTTGATCCACTTCCGCCCCAGCTTGTTCCCAACACATCATATAACTGTTTCCATTGTGTATTCGTACCATCTTGTAAAGTACCATCACATACTGCCCAACCTTCAGGTACTTTATTCTTAGCTCCTGCGAAAGTGATAATTGTTCCAACAGGAACCCCATTGTCTGCCTTGCGTGCATAAGGTACCGAGTTAAAATCAGCTTCATTTATAGTTGTATATACTCCACCATTTGTTTTTTTAACCTCTACTTTCAATTTATAGATGGTTCCAACGCGGGTATAATCAAGGGTTTTGAAATCGTCGCTTCCTGATTCTTTCGAACCTTTTCCTATTACCGCATGAAAAACGCCAAAAGGATCGGTAGTTAAAGAATGGGTTTCTGCATAATTTCCTCCAGTACCGGTTGAAGGCGAAACGGTAAATTTAATAGTTATGGCTGTTGCACCCATTGCTTTTCCATCCGGGTCTATTGCAAATCCCTGGAAGGAATATCCTTTGTCAGAAGTTTGCGCAAAAACGGCATAACTTAATAGAAGTGCGAAAAAAGTAAATTTAAATTTCATGTTAATAATTGTGAAGAAGTGTATTTTACCTTAATAATTGGAAGTCAGTACTTTCCAATTTGTAAAATAAGCACTAAAATAAATTAAAAGTATTATCCTCAGGAATAAAATATTTTACATTTTAAGACCCAAACTTACATTGAAACTTGCGTACAATCCTTGAACAATTGATAAACAATTATATTTTTTTATATCTTAGAGCAGTATGCAAATGAACGTTTCCGACCTGGAAAAAAAGAATCGAAACCTGTTGGAACAATTGCAATCGCAACAGGACATGTTTATTCAAACAAACAATTATTTAGCTGACATAAAAAAAGAACTTGAATTGTCTCTTAAAGAAATATCAATTCTAAATGCAGAACTTGAAAATCAAGTACTGGAAAGAACTAAAGAATTAGACTATGCAAATCAGGAACTTAAAACTTTGCTTTATAGGACTTCTCACGATTTCAGGTCTCCAGTGGCCTCATTAAAGGGTTTATTGAATATAATTCAGCCATTTTCTTCTGATCCCACTTTTAATTTTGCCATTCAAAATTCTTTTGAAATGATCCGGAGGCAGGAAAACTTATTTCAAAATCTCAGGAACATACATTTAATAAAAGATGGGCATTCAAACAATGAAAGAACGAATTTCCAAGAATTAATTAATAAAGTTTTACAAAAACTGTCATCATCTTATCTGAACATTAAACAAAAAACTAAAATAATTTATTTAGAAAATCATGAATTTAAAACAGATGATTCTTTAATTGAAATAATTTTATTTAACATTTTAGAAAATGCGTACATTTTTAGTGATGGGTCAGAGATATTGGTTTCACTTGATTGTAACAATGAAGAAATCTTATTAAAAGTTGAAGATCAAGGTGAAGGAATTCCAGATGCTGTTCACAAAAATATTTACGAAATGTTTTTTAGAGGTAGTGTAAATTCAAAAGGTAATGGTTTGGGACTTTATGTTGCCAAAACCGCAGTTACAAAATTGAAAGGCACAATTAATTGTTTTCCTTCAGAGAATAATGGAACAATTTTTGAAATAAAATTGCCAAACAAAAAAACAGGGATATGACAACTCTCCTCCATGAACAAGTACCCTTTCATTTAGAGGAAATATACACCAGTGAATTTTCAAGGATTTACATAAGCAAGGAGCATAATTCACTCCTTTGTGAGGCAATAAACTCTTATATTCCAATTAAAGATTTCAAGGAAACTTTCCTTTATTGCAGCGGTATTGTCGAGAAACAGAAAATAGAAAAATTCATTTTTGACAAAAGGGCATTGACTTCCTTTCATCAACCCTCTATGGAGTGGTACTTCTTAGTTTGGAAAAAAGAAATGCTTGAACTGGGACTTGCCTTTCATAGGAAAATATTACCAAAAGAAGAATGGTTCAGACAATGTGTACATGCATGCAAAACACAAATGCTTGCGGTAAAAGAACACCAATTTCTGGAAAAGATCGACTTGCTTTATTTTGACTCAATTCAAGAATGTCTTGAAAATTAATTTAAATTTCAATTGTAGATATAATTTCATGACAGCAGAATATTGGATAGAAAAACTTAATCTGTCTCCTCATCCGGAAGGAGGATTTTACAGGGAAACATATCGAAGTTTAGATTTACTTCCTGAAAATACTATTGACCGTTTTCCCTCTGACAGGAATATTGCTACAGCAATATACTTTTTGCTGCCTTCTGGCAAATTCTCAGCATTCCATAGGATTTTTTCAGACGAGTTGTGGTTTTTTCATGCAGGTACAACTCTTCTTATACATAGTTTAGACCGTATCAATGGATTACAAACACATCGGCTTGGATTGGATTTAGATAAAGGCGAACAACCACAAATAACAATTCCTGCCCGCTACTGGTTTGGTGCTCAGGTAGAAAATAGCAACTCTTATGCTCTGGTAAGCTGTACTGTAGCACCTGGCTTTGATTTCCTGGATTTTGAAATGGGAAAAAGAGAGAAATTATCAGAAGAGTATCCTGAAAATAAGGAGTTAATCAAAAAATTAACTTATTAGAATACCAGGAATATCTTTAATAATTCTTTTGTAGCACTCACTTCATTGTTAAAACTCAAATGAGTTACATTTGACAGAATAATTTTAATTATGTGGGAAGAATATATAGGTTATATTCCTGATTCACAGGAATTAATAAAGCTTTTATTGTCTATTGTGATAGGAGGCATTATTGGTGCAGAAAGGGAATACCGAAGTAAATCTGCAGGTTTCCGAACTTTGATCCTGATTTGTGTAGGGTCCACCTTATTCACTATATTCTCTATAGAACTGGGAGGAAAAGATTCTCCCGATAGAATGGCAGCCAATATTGTAACAGGGATAGGTTTTCTGGGTGCAGGGGCAATTTTCAGGGATGTTAATAACATTACTAAAGGTTTGACTACGGCTACCATTATCTGGATTACTGCTGCACTGGGAGTAGGAATTGGTGTAGGCCACTTTATTTTGATCACACTTGCCACAGCCTTATTACTTGTCATCCTTACAGGCTTTCCTTATTTGGAGATGATGATTGATAAAAAACATCAAATAAGAAATTACCGGCTCTATTTGCAACACAAAGACCAAATCAGCGATATTGAAATGCTTTTTAAGACCTGCAAACTAAAGGCTGCAAGAATTAAACATATTAGAAAAGAAGGGAAAATTATATCTAACTGGGAGGCCGGCGGGAGTGAGAAAAATCATTCAGAATTTATTAATCAGCTTTTCCTGAAACATGAACTGGCAGATTTTGAATTTTAAAAGAGGTAGCGTTTAATGCTACCCCTTTAAACAATTAATTTTTAATTAATTTCTGAACTGAGACAGACTTACCAGGAAGTATTTTTATAAAATATATACCTGACCTATAAGGATTTAATTCGAAGTTGATTAAAGTTTTCCCTTGAATGTGCCTTTTCAGGTATTTGTAAATAATATTATCTCAAAAAACCAGCCTATTCTGATTTTTTAGCTCGTTTCTGTAAACCTTCTGGTTCTATGTTTTCCTTTACCTTCTGGGGAGTAGAAGTTTGCTCATTATTGGTATCGTAGCCTGTAAATTTTTTATCGTCAGTCTGGCCCTTGTCCGATTTAGAAGATGGGGTTACTTTTTTATGATCGTTGCCGTGTTTGGCATTATTTACATTTTCCATGATAAGAGTGCATTTAATAACAATGCCTAAATAACTGTACCTTAGTAAAAAATAGGATCAGGGATTTAGCAAAAGTATAATTGTCCGCTGAAATTTGAAATTGTGGTTATCATCAGAAATGATCAATAGTTTGTTGGCCTTTTCTAACCAGCACATAGCTTCAAAGTTATCAACACAATTTGTCCTTAACGGCGTTGCCTTAACAGAATAAAGATTAGTCCTCTTATTAACCAGATGAAAAGGAAAAGAAAAATATGATTAAAATATAAAATGCTTTCATAAACCCTTTTAACAGAGAATATAAACAAACGTTTCTTGTGAACTAAACTTGAATACCAATCACTAAAACGTCATCGGTATTAATTGACTGCTCTCCTTTCCATAAAATAAATTCCTCTGTTAACTTAAGTTTTTGTTCAATCATGGAAAGATTACTGGTTTTTAACAAGAATTCCCTGAAGCGTTTACTTAAATATTTCTTGTTATCTGGTCCGCCGAATTGATCAGGAAAACCATCTGAATACATGTATAACTTGGCTCCTTTGGATAACAAAAGGTCATGTTTTTCAAAAATTTTATTGTCCCCATATTGAGTACTACCAATCGGAAACTTTGATGCAGCAATAAGCTGGGTTTCAGTTCCATTTATAATAAACAAAGGATTTTTAGCAGCCGCATAGCTTACTCCGGAAGGGGTAAAACATAATATGCTCACATCCATTCCGTCATTTATTTTTTCTTCATTTTCAGACCTGGAATTAAGGCTTTCAGCAATTTTTTGGTCAAGGCTATATAAAATTGTATCTGGCGAATAAATTTTTCCCTGAATTACAACTTCATTCAGAATTGAATTTGCAAGAACTGTCATCATAGCAGCTGGAACTCCATGACCAGTACAATCTGCCGCTATTACTATTTTTACCTGGTTTGGTTTATCCTCATACATCCAATAAAAGTCTCCGCTTAAAATATCTTTTGGCATAAAAAGTACAAAAGATCCCGGAAACCAACTTTCCATTCTTGAGAGGTTTCCTAAAATTGAATCTTGTATCCTTTTGGCATATTTTATACTGTCGGTAATTTTAAGATTACTTTTCTCAACAATATCTTTTTGTCTTCCTAACTCTTCATTGCTTGCCTTTAAAGCCAATCGTGCCTTAATTTCTTTAATAGTCAAATCATACCTGGCCTTAATAAGGATGATCATAAAAATCCCCACAGCTAATAATAAAAATCCACCTTTTACCATGAACTGCTCTTTGGTTATGCCTGAATTCAGATGCACAAAAAGAAGAGTGGCTTTAGCAGAGAGCACTACAACCAAAACAGAATATGTCCATCGCCAAAGTATAAACATGGCTCCACCTATCAATAAGGCTATGTAATTTATACTATGTTCGAGAATTGAAGATGGTCCTACTAAACTAAAAGTGTACGCATTTTGAAGAGAGATCAACAAAAAGGGAACTAGGATCACTAAATAGGATGGTATATTGGTTTTTTTTCTGGACAATAAAATTAAAAGCGTAATAACCGAAATAGTTAACCTGATAGATGCAAGGTGCATCCAATGCAAAGGCAGGTTTACATAATCTGTAAAGGCAAAAAGAGGGTTGAATATTATAGCGAGCCAGGCACCAATTATGTGGTATTTTGAAGAGGCATTTTCTAACTCACTTTTCCATGCCTGGTCTGTAATATTTGATATTAGATTCTGATCTTCTACAATCTTCATTTACTGACTTAAAAATAGAATCTACGGATTTGTATACCAGATGTTGTTATGGTAACCCGCACTCCTTGTAATTTCTAACAGATTTTGAAACGAAATGTTTAAAACTTACAAGCCTGGATTTTGCTTACTAATTAGACATTATACAACACTAAAGATTTAGGATAATAATCATCCATCATCTTTAACAACAAAAATTTATCTTATAAAAATTATAATCCAAAGCACACAATTGCTATTTGCGCGCTTTGGAAAATGGTTTAGTTCTCAGAAAAGGTTTGTGACCTGTATAGAACAATTGAAAATTTTATGATAACTTATTCCAGGCAGGCAAATCGCCTTCGGCTTTCTGATATTTAGCCAATAAATCTTTTTCAAGAAGCATCGGACAATCATTTGTACTTTCATCCAAAGTAACATACCATTGCACTTCTAAAGTGTCAATATTATCATCCTTCATTTTTTTAGGCCATGACAATTGGCGTACATTCAAAACAGGATAACCTAATTGCTGTTTTCCTGTAACGAAATGTCCTCTAAGCCCTCCTTTACGGTGTTTTGGGTAACCGTAAAGAATTTGACCAGTTCTGCCTATGTAAACCAGTTCCTTTTTTTTATCGGAGATAGCATAAACTACATATACTCCACTTTTATCGTTCGGAATTCCTTTGCACACCGCGGCTAATCTGTCCTCGGGCTTAAAAACAAACATTCCGGACTCTTTATATTTCGCTAATCCTTCTAACATCTAATATTTGTAAATTATTAAAGTGTAAAGGTAATATTATTTGGAAGTTAAAGAAATATTAAGTAAAAGTCGTTGAAAAGAAGTTTAAAATTGATTAAAAAAGGTTGATTTTGTAAGTAATATTACTTTCCAATACAAAATGTAACATTTCCGGTAACAAATTATTTATCAGACACTTATAAAGGCATTAAAAAAAAAGGTACAAATGAGGTACATTATTATGTTTGCATGTAAGATTTTCTTAATCATTAAATTCCCTAGAGAGTGTTATAACGACTATTAAGCTTTTCCTCCCTTTCAAAATCTTTTATTACAGATCCTGTACTTATAGCTTTAAACAAGAATTTTTTGGAGTCTATAGGTGTAGTTATTTCAGCCCGGGATATTATTAAATTTGACCATTTCCTGTCGATTTTTATCTGCGAATAATTCAATAAATATCTTTTTGAATCAGAGTGTGTTACATGTAAATGAAAAAGACCAGCTAGCGCATAAAGAGCCACTTCTAAATTTGCATTTTTTTTTGTCACATGCCCGTCATGTTTAATTTCATTATAAGAATTCCACCAAATCGGAGATTTCTCATTAGTCCAGTCTTTGAATGGGTAGATCTTTTCATTTAATGGCAATACTAATATAACTGGACGGTCATCTTTATGAAGCTTATCTTTGAAAATGAAGTAATCTTCCATTTTCCAACCAGAAACACCTTTAAGTTCTCCTTTCTTTTCTCCTTCCTTATATTTTTTATTATACTTATTAAATAAATCCTCTGGAGGGTTTTCCTGAGAGCACAATTCCTTTGACCATTCTTTGAAAAATATCTCAATTTGCACGCATGATCTTAGAATAATATCTCTAAGTATAGGAGAGTAAACTTTAAAATGATCTTGAGTTAAAGGAACATATTTTATAAAATTAACAAAATCTTCTTCTATAATTTGATACTGTTCATAGCTCTCACCTGATCCAAAAATTCCACCATCCTTATGGTATGTGCACCAATTATAATATTTATCACCAAAATTGTGCGCATCTTGGTCGCATTGTAAAAATTCACATTTAGGGATCATTGGTTAATTAAATTCAAGAACTGGATAAATATCTGAAAATATTGATTTTGCGTTCTCTAAGAATTCTCTTTGATTTTCTATTTTTGAATTTACAAGCAAATAAGAACTTTGATGTGGATCACTGTAATGTTTGAAAGTAGAGGGTCCAAATTTATCAATAGCAATCTTTGAATAAACTCGGAATCGTTTGGTGTTGATGTAATCTTTTTCAGTTAAGTAGGTAGGTGCGCCAATAAAACCAAATGAGGCAGAAGGGACTTTTAAGTAAATGTTTTTGGCTAAATCTAGACAGGTTGCTAAAATTCGTTCAGCATGTCCAGTATTTATTAAAACGGAATATCTTTTTTCTTTACAACCTTCTAAACGTGAAGGATAAAATTTTATTATAAAAATGTCTTTGCTGTAACGTTCTGCTAAAATGTAGTAGACTATATTTTCTGCTCTGAATTTGTATTTTTCAGTATAAATATGAAAGTCTTTTCCAAGCTCCTTACTTAAGGGAGATCCAAATTTATAAGGCTGATCAAACAATTAGGGAAATAAATAAGAAGTAGCTGTATTTTTATTAGCTTTCAAATAATCATCTGAAATTCTAATCAAATTCAACTTGGGAGACATTTTAGGATTCCAATTAGTTATCTCTGTATTATTAGCTAACACTTTGAGTTTTGAAACTAATCCTGTGTCCTTCGTAAAAGCAGCCATTAGTATTTTATTTAAAATTTTGATGTTACTATTATGTAACAATGGGTTACAATTGTAACTATATTTTGTTATACTACAAAATTAGTATGCCTTAAAGTTCAAACTTAACTAACTAATAAGTTCTATTAATTACGCAATAACCATTCATTTGTTAATGATTACTTCAAATATGTTCATCTAATTGATAAGTATAAACTTATACTAAGGCACGATCAGTAATCCCTATGTTGAAATCTGGATTTATGTATTTGATCTTTTTAAAGATTCAATTACTTTCCAATACAGAACTTACTAAAAATATTTCCCAATAAGTCCTCTGTTGTAATACTTCCGGTTAATTCGCCCAGGTAATATAACGCTTGTCTTATCTCTAAAGCCAGAAAGTCATTGCTAAGGTTTCTTTCAAGTGCATCTATTGTTAGTTTTAAAGCCCCTGAAACTTTTAATAAGTTTTCGTGATGCCTTGCATTGGTTATTACAGTATTTCCAGATTTGAAACCTTCAGCATTTATTAAGGTCAATAATCTGGCTTTTAATTCTTCAAGATTGGTTTTTTGGGCTGCGGAAATTCTAATAGTAGTGAGTTGTGCGTTGTGAGTTGTGGGTTCCAAAACTGGCAACTTGTCTGCTTTATTGGCTACAAGAATATAAGGTGTAGATCTTTTTTTTAGATCTGCTTCGACTTGGTTTAATTCTTCTTCAGAAGTTGAATTGATATCGTATAAATAGATAATCAGACTTGCTTCATCGAGCTTTTTCATGGTTCGCTCAATACCCATGGCTTCCAGGGTATCTTCTGTTTCACGAAGTCCAGCTGTATCTATAAACCTGAATTTCACCCCGCTGATGGTAATTTCGTCCTCAATTACATCTCGTGTCGTTCCAGCAATTTCTGAAACCATTGCCTTCTCCTCATTTAGCAACGCATTCAGCAAAGTAGATTTTCCTGCATTAGGTTTGCCAGCTATAACTGTTGGAATTCCTTCTTTTAAAACGTTGCCAAGTGAAAAAGAATCAGTTAAGATTTCTATTTCAGTTTGCATTTCAAGTATCAGAGACTTCAGGTGACTTCTGTCAGCAAACTCAACATCTTCTTCACTGAAATCCAATTCCAATTCCAAAAGTGATGCGAAGTTCACCAATCGCTCTCTCAAAAGACTGATTTTATTGGAAAATCCACCTCTCATCTGGTTCATAGCCATATGATGGGAAACTTCTGAATCAGAATGAATTAAATCTGCAATCGCTTCAGCTTGAACCAAATCAAACTTGCCATTTAAAAATGCCCGTCTGGTAAATTCACCTGGATTAGCATATCTGACACCTTTAGAAACTAATAGTTTAAGTATGGTAGCAACAATGTAATTTGAACCATGGCAGGAGATTTCTACCAGGTTTTCTCCTGAAAATGACTTGGGAGCTTTGAATACCGATACTAAAACTTCATCTATAAAGTCTTCCCCTTTTACAATTTTTCCAAAATGAAGTGTGTGAGTTTCCTGTTCTGTGAGGTTTTTACCTTTAAAAACACTGTTAACCAGTTCTATAGCTTCTGGCCCAGATACTCGTATAACAGCTAATGCACTTACACCAGGAGGAGTTGCAAGCGCTGCAATTGTATCTCCACTAAAATAATTAAAAGAAGACAAAGAGTATTATTTTACTGATGCTTTGTATTCATCAAAAGAGATTTTCTTTTGGTATATATTTTCGGCAATATATCTGTTAAGTTTATAAAAATCTCCGGCTTCCCAATATCCAGGAACGGCTCCAATAACTACACTTTTTTCATCCAGATAAACTGTAGCAGGATAACCTGACACTCCGAAAACTTGTCCTGATAATGCCTGTTCAGTCATTGATTTGCTATTGAAAGTGATTGTTTTGGCACTTTCTGCATTCAATTTTACAGCATAAAAGTTTTTATTGACATAATCAATAACAGAAGCATCTTCATAAGTTGTCTTGTCCATTCGCTTACACCATCCACACCAGTCAGTATAAACATCTATAAGCATCTTTTTTGGTTTACTCTCAGCCAATTTAGTTGCTTGTTCAAACGTCATCCAGTTTATTCCTTTTTTTGTTGAGAAATTATGGCTTATGGGCAAAATTGTCAGGATGACTGCTACAAGAGTTATGCTAATCTTTTTCATACCTTTTTTTTATCAAATTTCAACTGGGCAAAATTAGTTCCAATTTCTGATAGTTGCTCAAATACTATGCCCTTATGCAATCATGAAACAACGTTGACTTATACTGCCCATTTCAAAACCTTCATAAAGAAATTTTAATTCTTCTTTGGGTTGAGCAAGCCCTAAAACATACATCATTGGTAAATAATGATCGTTGCTTGGCACGGCAAGCTGAGCGAATTTGCCCCATGATTTGTAGTTAGTAAGTTCGTTATAATTTCCGCTTTCTAAATGGCCTTTTACCTTTTCATCAAATTCTTTGGCCCAATCAAAAGTTGTTTCAGGATTTTGCCAATTCAACAAACGAAGATTATGGACAATATTACCACTTCCCATAACTAAAACACCCTGGTTTCTGAGAAAATCAAGTTGTTTGGCAAGTTCCAAATGATAAGCCTCTGGTTTAGTATAATCAATACTCATTTGAAAAACCGGAATATTCGCCTTTGGATATATGTGTTTTAAAACCGTCCAGGCACCATGGTCCAATCCCCACTCATGGTCTAATTGAGTTCCTTGAATATTTTTTATAATCTGTTTTGCAAGTTCAGGTGCGCCCGGAGCGGGATATTGCACTTTAAACAAGGCGTCTGGAAAGCCTCCAAAATCATGAATAGTTTCAGGATTAGGTGAATCAGCGACATAAGACCCTTTTGTGAGCCAATGAGCTGAAATTACTAAAACAGCTTTAGGCTTTTCAAACCTATCCCCTATTTTTGATACGGTCTGTGTGAAGGTATTGTCATTTAAAGCATGCATTGGATTGCCATGGCCAATAAAAACAGCTGGCATTCTTTCTGTTTTACCAGAAGATATCTTTTGGGTAAATGCTTTCAAATCCATAGCGAGTGCTCCTAAAGGAAGGGTGGCCAAAGTTTTAAGAAAACGAGAGCGTTGCATATAAATGTAGGTACATATATAATAGGATTTGGTCCCTTTTAGTTCCTTATCTCAGGGTTATAAACAATCCGTCATCTCTTAGTTCCAGGCCATATATAAAGAGTTCGCAGGAATGTCCGGATTTTTCAGATCCATCAAATATGTTAAACCTGTATCCATGTAAAGGGCAAACTATTTCATTATTAAAATTTACAAATCCTTCTGACAAGGAAGCACCGGCATGTGGACAAGTAGATTTGAAAGCAGATATTCCAGAATTATTTCTTACCAGGCAGATCTTAAGACCGTTAATACTAACAGTGAAAGGTTTGTTTTCAATCAGATTTTCTAATGCCTTCTCTCTGGAATCAAATAGTTTTATTTGCTTCATTCATCTTGTCATTATTAATTATCGGCAATGGTTTATGTAAATTGTAGTATTTAGACTTATTTTTGTTGGCTTAAACCAAAGTTTAATCTTCATTTATGCTTAACCTTATACTTTTTGGTCCTCCAGGGGCTGGCAAAGGTACTCAAAGCCAGAATATTATTACAAAATACGGACTTGCCCATCTTTCAACAGGAGATATTTTCCGAGCTAACATTAAGGGTGAAACACAATTAGGCGTATTAGCCAAAAGCTATATTGATAAAGGTCAATTGGTGCCTGACGATGTAACTATCAAAATGCTTCAGTCCGAAGTTGAGAAAAACCCGGGTGCTAAAGGTTTTATTTTTGATGGTTTTCCAAGAACTGCAGCTCAGGCCCAGGCTTTAGATGTCTTGCTTGAAGCAAGAAATCAAAAAATCAATGTTTTAGTTTCGCTTGAAGTAGAAGAAGAAGAGTTAAAGAAAAGATTATTAGAGAGAGGAAAAACATCAGGAAGAGCTGATGATGTTGACCCATCTGTAATTCAAAAAAGGATAGAAGTTTATAAGGCAGAGACAACTCCTGTTAAGGAATATTACAGTAAACAAGGTAAAACTGTTGAAGTAAACGGAATTGGAGATGTGCTGGAGATTTTCAAAACAATTACATCAAAAATTGACAGCAGGCTTTAGAGCTAAGAATTTATTTTAAGTAACCTTATTCAATTCCAAAATAGTTTGCAGCATAATTCTATCAAACATTGATTATACAGCAATTCATTCTAATTTTACGCCCGTTTTCTAATCCTACCTAATGAGACAAATTCAATTTCGCGAAGCACTTCGTGAGGCTCTTAATGAAGAAATGCGCAGAGATCCTTCTATTTTTTTAATGGGAGAAGAAGTTGCAGAATATAATGGAGCATATAAAGTAAGTCAGGGTATGCTAGAGGAATTCGGACCTCAGCGTATTATTGATACTCCTATTGCTGAACTTGGTTTTACTGGAATAGGAATTGGTGCAGCAATGAACGGTTTACGACCGATCATTGAGTTTATGACTTTCAACTTTTCTCTTGTTGCAATAGACCAGATCATCAACGGTGCTGCAAAAGTAATGAGCATGTCTGGTGGTCAATATACAGTTCCGATCGTATTTCGTGGACCAACAGGAAATGCAGGCCAATTAGGTTCTCAACATTCGCAGAATTTTGAAAACTGGTATGCCAATACTCCCGGTTTAAAAGTTGTGGTTGCATCCAATCCATATAATGCTAAAGGTTTACTTAAATCAGCTATTCGTGACAATGATCCTGTAATTTTTATGGAATCAGAAGTTATGTATGGCGATAAAGGCGAAGTGCCTGAAGAAGAATATTTAATTCCGATTGGCGTTGCTCATATAGACCGTGTAGGTAAAGATGTGACTTTGGTGTCGTTCGGTAAAATGATGAAGGTAGCTTATGCTGCAGCCGATGAAATGGCCAAGGAAGGAATATCTGTTGAAGTAATTGATCTTTACTCGGTTAGACCTATTGACTACAAAACCATTGTAGAATCTGTTAAAAAGACGAATAGATTGGTTTGTCTTGAAGAAGCCTGGAACCTTGGTTGTATTTCTTCAGAAATCACATACCATGTTCAAAAGTATGCTTTTGACTACCTTGACGCCCCTGTACATAGAGTGGCTAGTAAAGATTTACCATTGCCATACGCTCCTACTTTAATTGAAGAAATTCTTCCAAACGTAAAAAGAACTGTAGAAGCTCTGAAAGCTGTTTGTTACAAAAAATAATTTTAATATACTGATCGCATAAAAAAAAGGGCTAATAGCCCTTTTTTTTATGCGATCAGTATCCTATCTCCGGGGAGCCGAATGGTAAATGTTGTGCCTTTTCCTGGTAGACTTTCAATATCAAGAAAGCCATTGTTAGCTTCGATAAATTCCCGGACTATCACAAGTCCAATTCCAGTTCCTTTCTCCTGGGAAGTACCTTTTGTGCTAATAATTTTTTCTTTCGTCAATAAACTAGAAACCTTCTCGTTATCCATTCCAGATCCGTTATCACTAACTTGAATAGATACCATATCATCATCATGTCCAATGAAAGTACTAATTGATATAGTTCCGTCCCTTTCTGTGAATTTAATAGAATTGCTGACAAGGTTCCTGATAACGGTTTGTATCATTTCAGAATCTGCATAAACTAGATGAACAGGACTACAATTATTTTCGAATGTGATATTTTTACCGATTGCATGTAGCTGCAAAAGATTGAAACATTGGTTGGTAATGTCTTTAACACTGATTGTTTCAGGTTGAGGATGTAAATTTCTTCCTTGCACCAAAGCCCAGTTTAACAAATTGGTTACCAAGATCTTAAGTGAAGTTGCCGAAGTTTGAATATGTTCTACAATCTGAATTTTCTCTTTTTCACTCAGGATACTATAATTCTGTTGTAACATACCGGTTAGGGATGACAAGGCTGAAACAGGGTTTCTAAGATCATGACCAATAATGGAGAATAACTTGTCCTTGGTCCCGTTTAATTCATTTAGTCTATTATTGATATTTTCTAATTCATCTCTTTGTGATATGATTTCCTCTTGTTGAGCTTCTAACTGTCTGTTAGATTTGGTGGTCATATCATTTTGTAAAACCAATTGAAGGTTCACATTTTGAAGTTCAGCAGTTTTTATAGAAACAAGATTTGTTAATTGGTAATTCAGTTTTTTTATGCTTCTAATCCTTAAATAATATAATAATAATAGGATAATGATAACGCCTAATGTAACAATACTCTTAAACCACCATGTATTATACCAGGGAGGAAGTACCCTTATAAAGAGTGATTTCCCTTTATTATTCCAGATTCCATCGCTATTTGATGCCTTTACTTTAAATGTATAATTCCCCGGAGCTAGATTAGTATAAGTAGAACTCCTCTTGGATGCATCCACGTATATCCAATCTTTGTCAAAACCATCCAGCATATAGGCAAATTGAGTTTTTTCAGGACTTGTAAACTCTGTACATGCAAATTCAATTGAAAACACATAATCAGTATGACCAAGAATTAAAGTATCTAATAAGTGAATTGGTTTATTAAAATATACTTTATCGTTGTAATGAACACCTGCTTCGATACGGTTATTGAATAGATTAAAGCCAGAAATGTATACTCTGGGTAGTTCCTTATTGAAGGTAATACTATCCGGATGAAAACGGTTAAAGCCATCAGTACCTCCAAAGTATAGAAAACCATTGTCATCCTTAAGCGATGCGCTTTTCGCAAACTCCATAGATTGAAGTCCATCGCTAAGGTCAAAATTTAAAAATTTTTCTCTTTCAGGATCAAAACGTGATAAGCCATTATCTGTGCCCAACCATAAATTACCATGAAGATCCTCCTCTATAGAGTTAACTGCTTGCCCCGGAAGACCATTTTCATTAGTGTAACTTTTAAAAGTTTTCCTTTTAAAATCTGTTAGAAGAGATAATCCTCCACCTTTAGTGCCGATCCAAATTCTATTTTTACTATCTTCAAATAATGCAGAAATATTATTAGTAGGAAGTTGGTTTGATTTGGTAAACAGGGAAGAATTTTTCCTCTGAGGATCAATGCAGCTTAATCCACCGGCTTCTGAACCTACCCAGAGATTGTTCTTGGTGTCAACGAGCATAGACATAATGCTGGCATCCTTCAATAGAGCATTCTTATCATTTGAATAATAGAATTTTTCAAAACGATTTGAAATTTTATTATATCGGCTTATCCCGGCATCAAGGAAGCCAATCCAAACTGTAGAATCCTTTCCTTCTTTTATGGTCCATACATTAGGGTGGCCAATAGTTTTTATTGCAGAATCCTGAAAGGGGGAGTAATGCTCAAACTTTTTGATTTGAAAATTTGCTTTACACAAGCCATTTCCATAAGTACCCATCCAGATATTCCCCTTACTGTCCTTTAATATAGATTTGATTACATCAGAACATATTCCTGAATTGCTCTTATTATAATAAGTAAATGATTTTTCTTTTGGATTGAAAAAATTAATTCCCCCTCCATCAGTACCAATCCAAATGTTTCCGCTATCTGCTTTAGCAAACGATAATACTGACTTATAGCTTAATTTCCTTCCATCTGATCCTTTATTGCCATAAAACTCAAATTTTCTTTTATGCGCCTTGATAACATTTAATCCGGAAGCATAGGCGCCCGCCCAGATATTGCCCTCCTTACTTTGATAAATACTATAAATTGCATTTCCGCTAATAGAATTCTCTTCTGCAGGATTATTCACGAAGGTTTCGAAAGAGTCGGTATTTTTATCATACTTCAATAGTCCACCTCCATCGGTAGCAACCCATAGTGTACCTTTGTTGTCCTGCATTATTGACATTATAATATTTGATGAAAGTTTCCCATTTTCAACATTATAATGTTTTGTAGACATATTAGAGGAATTAAGTCTTGTAATGCCGTTAAGTTCAGATCCGATCCAAACAGTTCGGTCCTTATCAATAAATAAAATACCACCTCTGTTTAATCTTAGTTTTGGCTTGGGTAAGTCGGGTATATTTATAAAATCATAAGTTTGTGTTGGCGGATTGAATCTGATAATTCTACTTCCAGTACAGAACAATAATAATTTACCATCAGGTTCTTCAGCAATAGAAGAGATAAATTCCAAATTGGAATCTTCCATTATGTTACTTTTGATATGGTAAAAATTAAATCTCTTGGTTTTAGGGTCATAGCGATTAAGTCCCTTCCATGTACCTATCCAAACTATTCCTTTTGAATCTACAAGCAATCCAATAATATTATTGTTGGACAATGAATTTTGATCTTTTTCATTGTGCATGTATCTTGTAAAATGCTCTGATTCAAAATCAAATATCGAAAATCCATGATTTTCATTGGCTACCAGCAGATTGCCATCTGCCGTCAAATGCAATGAGCGTATAAGATTATCAGGAAGTGAAAAGGAATCTTGTTCATTATGGAGAAACACTTTGTAATTGTATCCATCAAACCGCACCAGGCCATTGAATGTCCCAAACCACATCATCCCATATTTGTCCTGAACAATAGAGGTGACGTAATTGCTTGGCA
>JACMRH010000549.1 GCA_014376535.1 Cytophagales bacterium
AAGTTATACAAAATAGCTTACGGGCTGTAGCCGCAACAAATGCCTTTTTATTAGTTATGATTTTTTTAGGGGTGTAATAAAAAGGCATTTGGTGCGTCTACTTTATTTGCATTTCGTATAACTAAGTTTTATGTTAAACAGTCGCACAGCCCTTCGCTTCAAAGAAAAAATAAAAAGGCCAACACTTCTATTAAACACATATTGCATAAAGCCTGAATGGGTGGAGAAAGGTTTATATTGAGAGTTCTCGTCTCCTGTATTTTTGGAAAATTGATAAAAAATGGTCAGCTTGCATGTGTGCAGACAGCCACACAGCTAAGCCGATAACGTTATATTTTTTGCTTCACATTGCCATATCTTAAAGCGTACTCAAAAAATAAATTAATGCTTGCTCTAAAAGAAGAATTTCAAATGGAAGAAATGAAAATAAAGTTTGGCGGGGATACGCATCAAGTGGAAGCAAACACATTCCTTAACACTCTACTGCCGTTCGTTACTCTAGTACAAGAAGTATCTAAAGAACTAGACCCGTCTAAAAGAGTTGAAATCAAAATTAATGCTGAACCAAAGCCAGGCAGTTTTATCATAGACCTTATCATTGAAACTTCAATAGCGGTTGATGCTGTAAAACATCTATTCACTAAAGAAACCCTAGGATTTGCAGCGGATGTCGTTGGGGTTGTAGGAGGCATTTACGGGTTAGCCCACTTCCTGAAAGGCAAGAAGCCTCAAACTATTGAGACGACAGATAACTCTGTTAAGATTGTAAATGAAAGCGGGAAGGTAACATACATCGACAACCGAGTATTCCAGATTTACTCAAACAATAAAGCAGTCCAACATTCTATAACCCAATCTTTCGAAGCCCTTAGCAATGACGCAAGTGTCACATCCTTTGAATTACAGGATAAGAACGAAAAGACAATTACGGAAATCCCAAAAGAAGATTTTGGCCAGATTGCTAACATTGAAGATGAAATTATAGCGCCCAACGAGCGGGTGGAACCTACATTTGCTTTTTTGAATATTGTGAGTATGGACTGGGAGCTAAAGAAAAAATGGGATTTCTACTTTCAGGGCAACAAAATATCAGCAAAAATAACAGACAATACTTTCAGGGAAGCTATAGATAAGGGAGAGCAGTTTTCAAAAGGTGATAGCTTGGAAGTGAAAATGGATATTAAGCAAGTGTTTGACGAAAGCGTAGACACTTTTGTCAACAGAAGTTACCTTATTACTAAGATTATAAAGCACCACCCTAGAGGCGAACAAAAAAAGCTGTTTTAAAACACGAAAAAGTTTCAATCATCTTTCCCCGCAACCTGCTTACCAACGAGTGAGAATTCTGCGAACGCCGGGCAAAATTCATATCCTTTTTTTTATTTTTTCTTTTGGCATTTCACAACCCACGCTATTAGCCAACGCACAGGGGAATTTTCCTATCAGGAAACTTAAATTCCCCACCCACCTTGTTCTGTATTGTAAAGAACATGAAACTAAAGATGATTTCACTTAAAAG
>JACMRH010000550.1 GCA_014376535.1 Cytophagales bacterium
GGTGAGGGTGGAGCCATTACAACCAATGATGAGGAGTTGTATAAAAAACTCTTATCTCTCAGGACTCATGGAATTACGAGGGACACAAATAATTTCCAAAATAGCGCCGACTTTGCATCTGGGGTATACGGACAAGAAAAATTTCCTGCCTGGTACATGGAAATGCAGGATTTAGGTTTTAATTATCGAATAACAGATTTTCAAGCGGCTCTTGGTATCAGCCAGCTTAAAAGAGCGGAGGAAGGAATTGAAAAAAGAATTGCTATAGCCACAAAGTACTACAATGCATTTTTAGGCAAATCGTTTATCAGAGGTCAATCAGGAGTAATTCCCGGACATGCCTACCATTTGTATATCATTGAGGTTGAGGACAGACTTGGCCTGTATAATTACCTTCGGACTCAGAATATTTTTGCTCAAATACATTATATCCCCTGTCATTTGATGCCTTATTACAGGCAATTTGGTTGGAAAGAGGGAGATATGCCAAATGCAGAACATTATTACAGGCAATGCATAAGTTTGCCCATGTATCCTACACTAAAAGATAATGAGCAAGACCTTGTCATTGATAGTATTATAAACTATTTTCAGAAATAAAGTTTACGTTAATATCCTTTTATGTTGTGCCCATTTCTTCAGTCCGAAAGATTAAGTCTGGAGCCATTATCGCTCAAATTTAATACAAAGGAATATGTTAGCTGGTTAAACAACCCGGATGTTTATCGCTATATGGAAACCGGTGGAAATTATAATAGCGAAATGCTGACAGAATATTTACAGGATGTAGAAAAAAAGGACATTCTCTTCTGGGCAATTCTGATACGTAGTACTAATAAGCATATTGGCAATATTAAAATTGATCCTGTAAACAAACGGCATGGTTGGGGAGAGTATGCCATTATGATTGGAGATATTCATGCCTGGGGCCAAGGTTATGCTTTTGAAGCATCAAATCTTGTAATTGACTACTGCTTCAATATATTAAACATACGGAAAATCACACTTGGGGTAGTACAGGATAATGAAGCCGCGTATAATGTCTATAAAAAATTAGGTTTTACTGACGAAGGTTTATACCTAAATCATGGCGTATATGAAGGAAAATATTGCAATATGATAAGAATGGCCTTATTTAATCCTAATTACACCTATTAACTGTGAAGCTAACTCTGGGCACAGTTCAATTTGGCTTAAATTACGGAGTTCAGAATTCCAGCGGAATTCCTGATAATGAAGAATTGGCCAAAATTTTCAATACTGCTGAAAAGTCGGGGATAAACACCTTTGATACCGCTCAAGCCTATGGGAATGCTGAAGAACGGATCGCAGAATACCTAAAAGAGGATTCAAAAGTGATCTCAAAATTTAAGTTTACAGATAAACAGGAAATACTTCAGCAAAATCTTGAATCTTCTTTATCTACTCTTAAACTAAAAAAGTTATATGGATATATGGCCCATAATGCTGATAATCTAATTCAATACCCATCACTGTGGGATAAATTATTGGAAAATAAAGGTTCTGGTCTTGTCAATAAAATAGGTTATTCTCTATACAATGTAAATCAACTAGAAAACTTGCTGGACATGGGATTGGTACCAGACATAGTTCAATTGCCATATAGTTTACTTGACAGAAAATTTGAACCTATGCTTGGAGTTTTGAAAAATCTGGGAGTTGAAGTCCATGCAAGATCTGTTTTTTTACAAGGCCTTTATTTTATGGACCCCAACAATCTTCCGCTTAAATTAACTTCTTTAAAAATTTGTATTCAGGAATTGAATCTCTTAGCTGAAAAATTTAGTTATTCCATAGCTGAAATGGCATTGAATTTCGTAATAAATCACAAAAATATAGATATGGTGGTTATTGGAATTGATACAGAAGAGCAGCTTAAAACAAACATTGGTTTAATAGATCCCTTATTTAATCTGAAAGCGCTTTACAATAAAATAGAACAGATTGCTGTACCAAATCCGGAACTATTAAATCCATCAAACTGGTGAAAATTTTAGGCTTAACTCAGGCCAGAATTGGTTCATCCCGCTTACCCGGAAAAGTTTTATTGAAAATCAATAATAAAACTCTTCTGGAGTATCATTTGGAACGGGCTAAAAAATCCAGATTGGTAACTAAGTGGATAGTTGCCACAACTTTAGAACAACAAGCTGAAAAGATTTGCAGCATAGCCACAAAATTAAACATAGATTATTACCAGGGAGATTTATATGATGTCTTGGACAGATTCTATCAGGCATCGAAAGAAGAGAAACCAGACTTTATAGTAAGAATAACGTCAGATTGTCCCTTGATAGACCCGGAACTAATTGACAGGGCTATAACCATTTGTTTGGATAACAAATTGGACTATTTTTACAATATGGAGTTCGATTCCTATCCTGATGGATTGGATGTAGAAGTTTTTACGTTCCATGCATTAGAATCTGCCTGGAAATTTTCAACAGAAAAAGCAGATAGAGAACATGTTACTCCTTATATAAGGCGCAATAGATCAAAAGGCGAGCGTTTAATAACTTCTGAAACCGGCCTGGGTTTTGACAAATATAAAAACCTTCGGCTTACAGTAGATGAGTTGCCGGATTTAACCTTAATATCTCAATTGATAGAAGCCTTAGGCGGTCAAAAATCCTGGATTCATTACGCCGACTATATCCTTGAGAATAGAAATATGCAAAATATAAATAGTCATTTACTTAGAAATGAAGGGTATTTAAAGTCCGAATTTGAAAAAATTGTACTAAGAATGATTCATAATTTTACAGCCTCTAAACTACATAAAGCAGCTATACACGACCTTATTCCAGGTGGCGCCCACACTTACTCAAAGGGTGATGATCAGTTTCCTGAACTTGCACCCGCTGCAATTGCTTATGGCAAGGGATCTCATCTTTGGGACATAGATGGTAATGAATTTCTTGATTGTTCAATGGGACTCACATCTGTTAGCTTAGGACATGCATATGAACCTGTTGTAAAGAGAGTTAAGGAGGAATTAGACAAGGGTGTGAACTTTCAGAGGCCTTCTGTATTAGAACGAGAAATGGCTGAAAAATTTCTGGCCCTGGTACCGGAACATGACATGATTAAATTTGCCAAGAATGGTTCAATTGTAACTTCGGCTGCTGTGAAATTGGCCAGGGCAAAGACTGGCAGAAAATTGGTAGCCTTTCCTGGAGATCATCCTTTTTACAGTTATGACGATTGGTTTATTGGATCTACAGCCTGTCAGTCAGGAGTTCCAGAAGAAATATCAAGCCTCTCTGTAACATTTAAAGGTTGCAATTTAGATTCTTTGAAAAACCTTTTTGCTCAATACCCAGGCCAGATTGCATGTGTTATCACAGAACCTGAAAAAAATGCGTGTGGTCCCGGTTGCGATTGTAAAGGCAACCCAGGATTATTTTTGAAGCAGGCAATAGATTTAGCGCATGAGAATGGCGCATTATTCATCGTCGATGAAATGATTACAGGTTTTAAAACTGCCTTTCCTGGATCCATTTCCAAATTTAAAATACAACCGGATATGGCAACCTGGGGAAAAGGAATCGCCAATGGCTTTTCTTTTTGTGCCTTAACGGGCAAAAAAGAGGTCATGGAACTTGGAGGTATTAGAAGATTAGGCGAAGAAAAAGTGTTTTTAATTTCTACTACCCACGGAGGTGAAACTCATGCGATGGCTGCTGCACTAGCAACTATAGAAGAATTCCAGAAGTATGATGTTATCAAGCATCTTCATGCAACTGGAAACAGAATAATAGAACTCTGCACTCATTTAATTTCTAAGCACCATATAGAAAATTCTGTCACTATTACATCTTCTGAATGGATGCCTGTGTTTATTTTTAAAGA
>JACMRH010000551.1 GCA_014376535.1 Cytophagales bacterium
CTAGCAGCGGTTCCGGGCGGAAGGAATGCTATTTCCACACCAGCACAAAGCCCTGTCGTTAGCTGCCATATTACGTGACAAAAATCGCTTCAATATTATCAATCCTTTTTCTGTTTGACAGTTGTAGTCAAATAGACAAAGCTGTAAATAATAACTTACAGCTTGTCTATACAATTGACAAAGACGGCATATATTCTTATGACTTACAAAACGACACGACAAAGAAAATTTATTCCACAGATAAAGTATTTCTAAACGACAAAGTTGCCTTTCTTAATGACACAGTTTTAATTGTGGGATACCAAAACCCAGTTAGACACGAAAAGCAAGAAAGGAAAGCTTACTCAAAATATTTATATAGAGCAGCCGGAGACAGTACTTTTATAACAGACAATCCACCATACATAACTATAGAGGAACACGATTTTGTAACAGAGCAGTATTTTGCAATAAACATTTCAAATGGACACTTTTACAAGTGTAAGACAATTGACTTTGAACACATAGAACATTCGACTTTGAAAATTTGCACAAAAGAATTTTCAATGAATGGAAATGTTCTTCACAAGACAGATACGACAATTCTTTGTGGAGGAACTTCACACACTTCAAAAGGAATAAGATTTTGCAACGATGAAGGTAGATTTTATTCTAAAAGCGAAACAGTAAACAATAAACAGATAATTTCAAAAGAAGGAAACTTATATCAACAAGAAGAGAATACTGAAAAAATGATATTGAAATTTAATGGACATTTTGAGCCAAAATTTGGAAGTGGTTATTTTAGCCCAACCCTTTCTCCAAATGGGAAAAATGTAACTTACCAATACATAGCAGGATTTCTAAAAAATGGCTCTGCAATTTTTGAAATGAACCTTGAAACAAATTCAAAAACTGAATTAATCGGGGAAGGTTATTTTGACCCAAAGTATTCACCGGATGGACAAAAACTTTTAGTGGCAAAAAATCAACATCAAGCCAAAAATAATACTTTGATAAATGACATTTACATTTTGGACATTAAAACTAAAAAGCTAAAACAAATTGGACAAGCCGAAAATTATTTATGGAAACCCAAAAAATACGGCAGCTAACATGGGGTTTTGCAATAGTTGGGCTTGACGTTCGTACAATCAGCAGTAGTACACATCCCAGCTTTTGTTCGGGCAGGACAAGAAACATTGGGCATCAGTTCTTAACATCATTCTCATATCTTTACCCAGCAGCGTTTCCGGGCAGACATTTGGTCAATTCCCAACCATCGCAAAGCCCTAACGTTGTAGGCAAGTTTTTTTGGACACACCTTAATAGTTCAACAGAACAGATTGAACAACCTTGAAGTACATAGATGAAACTATTAATCTCGACATTTTTTTTATCTGCTTTAATAGGACTAATGTCATGTAGTTCGACACAAAATATTACAGGTTCTTATCGTTCAAACTTCGCCGAGTTAGGTTTCTTTTCGACAAGAATTAAACTAAAACCAGATAATACTTTTGAATATCGCTTTCGTGGTGACCTAATATTTGATACTGCTACAGGAAAGTATAGAATTGATAGAAGAAAACTAATTCTTACTTACGACCCAAGACCAATAGATACTTCAGGACTTTCATACATGCGTAGCGTTGGGTTTAAACTTGACGAACCATTGAACTTAAAAAGTGACGCAGGACTTCCGCATGTTTTTTACATTGGGCGCGAAAAGTTATATGGAAGCTATCAAGACGGGAAAATCGTTCGTAAAGCCGTAGGATATTCAAAGCGTAAACAATATTTATTTTTTGGGACACATTACTACAAGCGGAAACATTATCTCAAGCGAGTGGACTAAGCCTCCGTTCTGCCGGGATGTTCCCGATGAGGTTGTCCGTTCCGCCGGAATGTTCCGGATGAGGTTGTTCGAGTGTCTTCTGAAGAGCCTGTCCCGATAATTTCGGGAGTGACCTCGAACACAGGATAAATGTAGGTCTTAGACCTCCTGCCTTTCCACCTTTGCAGGTGTTTTCACCTGCAAATAATAACAGAAGTATTAGAAAAATTCAAAGTAAAAGCCAGCGACCGGGTATACCAGGTATGGCAAAGAAATCCCTTAAGTGTTTCACTATTGACGCAGGCTGTTTTCAAACAGAAGCTTCATTCCATCCATGCCAATCCTGTGGTTGCGGGGCTTTGTATATTTCCTGGAGCGTACAAATATTCTTCCGCAGCCTTTTATGAGAAGGGAATTAGTGAATGGAACTTCTTAACACATTACAATGCATAACTTCATTGAGCAAATTTTGCAGGTGAAGAACAACTGCAAAAGAAAAATATTTTTTAAATAAAATGGCTCGGGTAGGCGAAGATTCGCAAATACACGAGTTGGTTGCAATTGCTATCTGCCAATGACAGATTTGTAAACAATTGGTTAAGTTTCCCCGCCTTTTCAAGGAGGGGACCGATTTTATGCAAAGCATAAAATCAGGGGTGGTTAAACGACGATTTAAATTTTTCTAACACCCAGGCGATATCTTCATACACCCACTTGTTTTCGAAGCTGATCACTTTTATTCCTGTACATTTTAGATAATTTTCTTTGACACGATCTTTCTCAATGCCAGCATCCCAAAAATGATCTTCACCATCCAACTCAATCACTAATTTTTCAGATGGGCAATAGAAGTCAGCAATAAAACTTC
>JACMRH010000065.1 GCA_014376535.1 Cytophagales bacterium
ACAGAAGCCGTTTTTGTAAATGATTCGGTCGGGGCTAGCCGTACCTTACAAAATCTTCTTAAAAGTTATCCTTCAGAAAATATTCTCCTACTTTCACCCAAAGACAGCTTCAAAAGATATAACTATCTTCCTCCTTTTAATAAAAACAATCTCTTTTTCTCCTTCTACTTATTTTATACTATTAAAAACAGGCTTGCTCCTTTTATCAACCCTTTAATTGAGAAACTGAACCTGTTATGGATGGAATTTCAACCGTTAAATTACTCAACTGTCATAAAAAACTTCAAACCTGATGTAATTCTTGCAGTTCCCCTTTTTAAGGAAGGAATGGTCATAACGAGAAGAATGATTGCCAAAAATAAAATTCCCGCATATGTTTACCTCATGGATGACTGGGTTACGACCAATAAAGCATCCTGGTTTATAAATGATCTGCAAAAGACAACTGGAGAGGTTCTTAGAAATTCTAAATGGTTGATGATAAGTCCTGACCTGCGAGATTGTTTTGCTTCTTTTTATCAAATTTCTAATCCGGAATGTATAGTTGTACACAATCCGGTAGATATTAAACCATACACCAAAAATGAGCCTTTAAATGGAAGGACTTTCCGGATAGCTTACGCCGGTTCTATTTGGGACATGCATAAAGATGCTTTGTTTTTAGTTGCAAAAGCTGTAAAAGCTCTTGAAATGGACGGACACCAGATAGAGCTTGTTCTGTATTGCCAGGAAAAGTTTTACACAGCAGACCAGAGTTTCTGGAACCAAAACGCAACTAGCTGGGGTGGTTTGATTTCTTATGAAAGCTTGAATGGGGTCTTAAAAATGTCAGATCTGTTACTGGTAACTACAGCATTTAGCGAAAAGGTGTCTACTTTGGTGAAAACATCGGTTTTAACGAAAACTACTGATTATATGAATGCTGGCAGGCCAATGCTTGCATTAGGGCCACCATATTCTGCAACCAACCGTTTTGTAAGAGAATATAAGGTGGGATATGTAATTGATACAGAAAACATAGAAACGATAAAGCAGGAACTACAGAACATTATGAATAGCGAAGAACAAAATGAAGCTCTTGCCTATTCCTCCTGGTTAAAACTGAAAGAACATTTCAGCGAAGAAGTTATCAATAAGACACTCATAGATTTTATCAATAATTGATATGGCCCCGATGATAAGTGTCATAATGCCTGTTTATAATGCTGAAAAGTATTTAAAAGTGGCTATAGACAGTATATTGGCACAAACATTTTCTGACTTTGAATTTTTAATTTTCAATGATGGATCAACTGATAAAAGTGCAGATATCATCAGTTCTTATCAGGATCAAAGAGTGGTTTTTATTGACTCAAAAGAAAATTTGGGATATGTAAGGCACTTAAATGTGGGCCTAAAAATGGCAAGAGGCAAGTATATTGCCAGGATGGACGCTGATGATATTTCATTTCCCCAAAGATTTGAAAAGCAAGTAAGTCTTCTGGAAAAACAAACGGCAACAGGAATATGTAGCAGCTGGATAATTTACACAGATAATGAAGAACTTAGAAAATTTCCTGTTGAATCACAGGAATTAATTGATCAGCTTCTGATAGAAAATCCAATTTCACACCCTGCTTCAATGTTCCGTAATGAAATCATAAAAAAGCATAATCTTTTTTATGATGAGAAATACATGCCTTCAGAAGATTTCAAATTATGGAGCCAAATAGGGATATATTCAAACCTCCATAATATTCCGGAACCTTTGATATATTATAGAAGACATCCAGGACAAATAAGTATTCAAAAAAAAATTGTCCAGGATATGCTGGTCCAAAAGGTTGCCTTGGAAAACCTTTGTTATTCATCTGACTTAAACAAGGAAGAGTTGAATTTAATATTTAATATTGATCTTGATTTCAAGATAGCTAGCTCTTTTAATCTAAAACAGTTGGATAATATCTTGACCAAAATTGAAAATTCCTCTTATAAATCACATTTCAGCCAAACAGCTATTCACAAAAGATTGTTTTACTTATGGAAAGTAAATACTTATGGAAAGTTTAGTTTCATTAACATTATAAGAACCAAATTTTTTAAATTATTACCTATAAAAGAAAAGGCTATGTATCTTTTCAAATATATCTTGACTAAATAGGGATCGTGTTGACTAAGAAGTTCGCATTCATTAATAATCAGACTTTTGTTCCTTGGGGCGGCAGCGAAGTATTGTGGTATGAAACGGCCTTATTATTAAGGAAAGCCGGTCACGAAGTTTTCGTTTATTTTCCCAAGTGGGAAGTAAAATCAAGGCAAGCCATTGAATTAGAAAAGGCTGGCTGCCAGATAACTTACTATAATTTCAACAGGGGCTTAAAGGAAAAAATTCTATCAGGAGTTTCCTTTCTAAAAAAGGACACTCTTTCTCAAAAGTCATCCTGGTTAAAAAAAATAAGGCCCGACCTTCTTGTTTTAACTAATCTGGCCCCCAGAGGTAGGGAGTGGATGCAAGCCGCATATAATAACCATGTAAAATACGTTTCAATAAGTCAGCTTGCCGATGAATTGCTCTGGCACTCTGCTGAAGACCTTGGAAATACTGCATTTCTTTATAAAAATGCTGCTCGAATATATATGCTATCTGAGGAAAACAGGATCGCAGTACAGAAACAGCTCGCAACCTCACTTGAGAACGTAGAAATTATCTACAATCCTTTTAATGTTGATATTAACAAACCTTTTGCATATCCACCTTTAGCAGACGGCAATTTTAACCTTGCCTGTGTAGCGAGATTAGGCATAGAACACAAAAGGCAAGATATATTGCTTGAAATAATGTCTGACCAAAAATGGAAAAACCGTAACGTGTTCTTGAATATATATGGAAAAGGCTTTCATGAAACAAGTCTCAAAAATCTTTCACAATATTATGGCCTTCAAAAAATAGCATTTAAAGGACATGTGGAAGATGTATCTTCTGTTTGGGACACGAACCATGCATTTGTACTTCCTTCCATGTATGAAGGAGTATCATTGGCTATGCAGGAAGCTCTTATATCTTACCGGACAAGTATAGTTTCTAAAGTTGGCGGAGTTTCCAGCCTGATAAAGGACAATGTCACTGGTTTTGTTTCTCCTGCAGCCACTACCGCTCTTTTCGATGAAGCTCTTGAAAGGGCATGGGCGAGAAGAGAAGAGTGGTCACAGATTGGAAGGTTGGCCGGTGAACACATCAGGTCCATTATCCCCCCTGATCCTGTAGGGAGTTTTGCAGATCAGATAAAATTATTAGTATGAACAAAGTCATGATCATGTGTTCTGGCCTTGGACATGTCAGTAGAGGATATGAGTCTTTCTCACAGGAACTTTACCTGGAACTTCTTAAAACTAAAAAGTACGAAGTGTTTCTTTTGAAAGGAAAGGGAGGTTCAAAAGGCAACGAAAGTAGCATACTTTCTATCAGAAGGAACAGTAAAATCGCCAGCTCAATATCAAGATTTTTTAAAATTTCTACTTACGACCTTGAACAATATAGCTTTTTCATTTTCTCAATTCCAAGCCTTTTAAAAATCAAACCAGGGGTTATAGTTTACAGTGATTTTATCTTAGGGGTAATGCTATGGCATTTAAGAAAATGGCTCAATCTTGAATACAAACTTTTGTTTTCTAATGGAGCTCCCAATGGACCTCCATTTACCCGTTGCGATCATGTTCAGCAATTGCTCCCTTGTCATTATGAGACTGGCTTAAAAGGAGGTACTCCACCTGAAAAACAGAGTGTAATACCTTATGGGATAAGTATGAATGAAAGTGATATATACTTCTCTCCTGATGTTAACCTGTTGAGAAGTAGACTAAATCTACCACAGAATAAGAAAATAGTTGTTTCCGTAGGGGCAATAAACCAATCTCACAAAAGAATGTGTTATCTGATTGAAGAGTTCGCCCTACTTCAGGATAAAGGATATTTTTTACTGATTCTTGGTCAGCAAACCATTGAAACAAAAGGAGTAATGGAATTAGCAGCTAAATTATTACATCCCAATAATTATCTCATAACATCAGTAAATCACGATCAGGTTAGTGAATTCTATCAGGCATCTGATATATTTGTGCTATGTTCCTTTTCGGAGGGTTTACCACGAGTAAGCATTGAAGCCATGAGTCACGGACTACCAATAATTATACATGATTATGATATTGCCCACCAGACCTTGGGGGATAATGCTTGGTATATTGATATGTCAGTAAAAAATTCATTAACAAATGCAATTTTGACAACGCATTGTGAGAAAGAGAAACAAGTGATTCAAAAGCAAATGGCTTTTAATACCTACAGCTGGATAAAATTAATCCCTTCATACACAAGTATGATAAATAGTGTAGCAAAATTTTAAAAGCAAATGGTAGTTGTAGGTTTATTATATAATCATAACGGAATGGCCACTTGGTGTTTGGAGGTTGCCTATGCACTTCATAACGATGGTCAGGAGGTTTTACTGATTATTGACAAACAGCAAAGGCCAGACCTATTAAATAATAATTTTCCTTTTAAAACATATTTTTGGTCATTTGAGGTTTCGCCACATAAAAAAAATATTATTCAAAAGGTTTGGACGGTTTATGATAATTATTTCAAACATGAGTCGCCAAGGTTTGCATTTTTATTAGAAAATAAATTGAAATCGGACGGGATTGTGCCCAATTTGTTTTTATTAAACCAATCAGATCTACACGATAACAGATGCAAAATCCCACAATTTGTCGTTGCCTGGGCTTTTCCATGTACACTTTTCGGATATTTAAAGAAGTCGACAAGGCAGTCAGCTACTTTCTTCAGCTTAAAATCCTTCATTTCTATTTTGAACGCCATAACCTGGTACAAAAAGGATTGGGCTGCCTATAAAAGATCCACTCAGGTTCTGGGAGTCAGCCAAAAAATAGTAGACCACCTTCAAAGATCAAATATTAAGGCAGATTTGTTGTTTCCTCCCCTTAATGTCAATTTAAATTCTGAAATCAAACACGAAATTAAAAAAGTAAAAGTACTTTTTATTGCCCTTGATTTGGAAAACCCTCAGAAGCGGATAGAATGGGCAATCCGTGCCTTGAGTGAATTTAAGGAATTAATAAATATAGAAATACATTTTATAGGAAGTTATACTTACCTAAAGGATTTAGCCTTAGGTCTAGGATTGAATGGGATATTTTACGGTAACCTACCTCGTAATAAGGTTAAAGAAATCATGGAAGAATGTGATCTCTTAGTTTTTTGCTCCTCCTTTGATGATTGGGGTTATGTTCAAGTAGAAGCGATGGCCATGGGAATGGCCGTTATTTCACCTTTAATAAGTCCTTGTGACGAAATAATTGGAAATCCTGAATTGTTATTTCAAGCAAATAATAAAAAGTCCTTTCTAAAATGCTTTGGAAAAACCGTTGATAAAAACAACCTTTTACAATACAAAGAGTATTGTAAGAATAGAAGTCATTTATTTAGTCATGAATCTTTTCTTAAAAAACTTAAAATGATAACAGGTTAGGGACATCGTATTTAAACTTTCCTAAATTTTAAGAATACGGTGTTTTATCGTCAATATTTGATTAAATTGTTAAGCAAACGAACATTTTGTTAAGAAAATATGGGTTTTAAAAAAACCATAGTTGTAGGATATTTATACAATTCAAATGGAATGGCTGCCTGGAACCTTGAAGTGGCCATGGCTTTGCATTCATTTGGCCATAATGTTGTACTAGTTCACTCAAAAGAGGTGAATTTGGAACGAGAATACCCCTTTAGAACAGTATGCTTTGATATAAAGAGAAACTTTAATTTTTTAGAAAGAGTAATTTTTCATTTCAAAAGGTTATATAATAAAAGATATGGTTTTGCTTTTGAATTGGATAAATTTTTGAGATCAATGTCCATAGAACCTGGAATTTATCTTTTTAATCAAAGCAATCTTTATGACATCAGAGTTTCAGTACCACAATATATTAAGGCAAGCACCTACCCAAGTAAACTTAAAAGCTATTTAAGGTCTTATTATTTATCAGCGGATTTTAAGAAATCAGCACCAAAAAAATTAATTAATCATTTTATAGAAGTAGTAGGTTGGTACTTTACTGATTGGTATGCTTATAAGAAAGCCAGTGGGATACTTTGTCATACAGAACTATTAGCGCAAGAATTAAAATCTACTGGTGTGAGAGCTCATTTCGTACCACCACCTATACTTGTACATCACGAAATCCTTAACACGAAATTAAATGAAACCCCGGTTTTTTTAACTGTTGCGTTAGATGTAGAAGATAAAAGAAAACGAATAAAATGGATAATTAATAATTTTTTGGAATCCGGAATAGACGGGGAACTTAGGATTGTAGGCAATGTAAGTTCAGAGTTTAAAGATCTGTACAAGTTTTCATCTAATATAACCTTTTTAGGTAAGGTGTCCAGAGAAGAAATGCCAGCAATATATGTTAAAGCTGATATTTTCTTATTTGCCTCAACTTCAGATACCTGGGGTTATGTTCTTACAGAAGCCATGTCAAATGGATTGATTGTTATTGCACCAGACTTGTATCCATATGATTATATTATTGGAAATAAAAAATATCTATATTCTTTGCTCGATGGCCAAGATTTCCAACAAAAAATTAAAAGTGTAGCCAATACAGAGATCTCTGTCATTGACAAAGAATTTTTTAATAAAAGGGCTATTAAAGAATTTTCACATGAAGGATTTGCAAAAAAAATCTCCCTCGTTGCAAATATTCTTTAATTTCACGTCACTTTAATCTAATCTTCCAGGCAAACAGCTTACTAACTGTTTGAATTATGAATATTCAGAACCAAAATCTATTGTTCTCTGTAATTATACCTACCTATAATAGAGTAGAGACCCTTTTGGAGTGTTTGAATCTCCTGCAACCTTTTAATTTAGAACTCAAGAATATTTCTTATGAAATTATTGTTTCTGACGATAGTACAAATGATGAATCAGAAAAAGTAATCAAAGAAAAATTTCCTAATGTTATTTGGGTAAAAGGTCCCAAAAAGGGTCCTGCCGCAAACCGAAACAACGGTGCGTCATTTTCTAAGGGGGAGTGGTTGGTGTTTACTGATGATGATTGTTTACCACAAAGGAACTTCCTCAGCGCATATCTTGCTTCTATTAATCTAAATCACGAATCACTTACATTTGAAGGTGCGATTGAACCAACAAACGAAGCAGAATTTAAAAATTCTGATAAATATGAATGTCCTGTGAATGTAACAGGAGGGAATTTTTGGTCTGCCAATATTTGCATTAGAAAATCATTATTTGATGAAATTGGAGGTTTTGATCTCAATTACCCAAATGCAGCACTTGAAGACCAGGATATTTTTTATCGGCTTTCAGAAAGGACTACAATTCCATTTGTCAAAGATTCAGTTGTATTACACCCATATAGATTAATTGATTTTGAAAATAAATTAAAGAAAATACCAGCGCAGGCTAGGGATTGGGCATATCATGCTGTTAAACATAAGGAGAGATTTCACTTTCAAAATAAATTTTTCATATTTTCAGACAGTATAAAATTTTATAGTAAAGATTTTGTCCGGCAAATTTCCAAAGGACGCATAAAAATTGCAACATTTAATCTTTGTTATCTTTTCATAGGTAATTTTTGGTTGGGGTATTATTTATTAAAAAACAAATGAAAATTGGTTTCTATCTAGATTTTTCTCATTTAACCAACTTTAGCCATGATGATTTCAATAAGGGGCTCTTGGGTATAAGTGGGACCGACTCTTCATTTATCAGAGTTGTAAATTCATTGACCCTACGACAACTTGATGTTACACTTTTTGCATCTGGAACCATTACTTCCAATACTTTAAAGATCAAAAAAGTAGTCAGCTTATCAGAGGCTACACAAATGGCTATTGCTGATAAATTCACTCACCTGATATTTGTTTATAAGGAAGGGATTGATCTGCAAAACGCTATACATCTTGCTAATAATTCTTCCCTTAAAATGTCTGTGTGGGCACAGAATCCCGCTGGGAAATTTTATCTTGATTTTTTTGCCAAGGCTAATTCTTTAAAAAACATTATTTACGTCGAGCAACATGATGCAAATCAGGTAAGACATCATATTACTTTTAATAAAGCAATAGTTATTCCAAATGGGATAGAAAAAGAAATTTATGCAAATAAAGTGATCCAAATATCAAAGGAAAACAAAGTTTGTTTTCTCGGATCTTTAACGTATTCTAAAGGATTTCACTTATTGGCAAAGGCATGGCCAGAAGTAAGGAAAGTGGTCCCGGATGCAAAATTAATTATCCTTGGATCTGGTAAATTATATGATAATAAAGCAATACTAGGACCGTTAGGCCTAGGTGAATCCGAATACGAAAGGGAATACATAATGCCTTATCTTGGAAATAATAAGCAAACCCTGATAGAAAATGGGGTAGATGTAAAGGGTCTTATAAACCGGAACCAATTACTTCAGATATTACCAGAATGTAAAGTAGTTTGCATCAATCCTAATATTTATGGATCGCTTGAGAGTTGCAGTGTAAGTTCTTTAGAATCCCAAATGCTGGGAATTCCAGTGGTGGCAGGTAATGCCGGGGGTAATTTGTGTACAATCCTGGATCGGAAAACCGGATTTCTTACTGTGCCGGAAAAGTTACAATTGTATATAATAAAACTTTTAGCGGATAAAGAACTTGCGGAAGAATTTGGCACCCAGGCAAGGAAACATGCTTTAGGTAAATATGAACTTCAACAGGTCATAGACATTTGGGAATCGTTTTTAGTTAGGAATGATACTTCCAAATCAAAAGTTAGAATTAATGGATTCTGGAAAGATCCAAAAATTGTTGCAAAAGAAATAGTGAGATTATTGACTTTCAAGAAGTTCTTAAAAAGGCACTGATCTATATGTCTGACTCAAAAATCATAATTTTTCTCTGTAAAGAAGAGGAATTAACAAGAGAACGAAAAGGATATTTTGATGCTTTTAAGGAATTAGGATATAATGTAAAATGCTCCGGAGATGTAAATTATTCAAAGGGTAATCCCATATTTTCGGGAGATATTAAACTAATTATTCAACCAGAAGCATCCCCTATATTACCCTTTGATGTATTTGAACTGAATATACCTGTAGCATGCTTTCAAATAGATACAAATCTTGCTGCCAGACAAAGAGCAAAA
>JACMRH010000066.1 GCA_014376535.1 Cytophagales bacterium
ATTGGTTTTGCCATCAGGCAATTGTAGTTCGTAATCTCCTTTGCCTAATGGTTTAATAATCAGGAATGCACCATGCGTATTAGAGAAAACAGTATTTAATCCTTTTGGTTCCTTAAAATACAGGTCTACAATGCTATAATTGATATTGCTGCTGATTACACTAATAACACCGTTTTTAACTATTTTGTATTTTGAAGGTGCCAGAAATTTTACTGTTGTTTCAATGTTTTCAGAACCATGGCTCACTTGTCTGTATGCAAAAGAAGTTTTCAGAATGTCGTTTTCTGAGGTAACGTAAACTTCAGACTCCACATGTACACTTAAAGTTAAAACATTCGTTTTTGAATTGCTGCTTATGTTTTTAGTTACCATTTTGCCATTGATATTTTTTGTGGCTTTTAACACCCCAATTTTTTTATCATTCATGGTAACATCAAAAAGAGAAACTGTGCTCTGGGCAAATATGGAAAATGAATAAAATGAAAATGCCAGAACAAATAAAAACTTCATCAAATTAGAGTAATGCACTTTGCTAAAGTAATTATAAAATTTAAATCAAAATGAATTGTATTAATGATTTCCTCTGCTTTTAATTTTATAGGTAAATTGTACCTGACTTAAGAATTGCTTTAGGTTAAATTATGGATAGTAAAACATTTAAAAGCCTTGTTGAAAATTATATATGTCCAATACTAACCGGTTCAAAGTCTGGAGAGCAAATATTTGCCTCCGATAAATCCGATACAGTCACAATTCAGAGCGGAAGAAGGGCCATGCATTTAAGACCTGCCCGATCTTCAGCATACAAAATTGAAGTAACGCGCTCGCAGCCATTTTATTCAAACGATAAATTAATTGTTACTTCTATTCTGAATGAAATATTGTCGCACCACGACAAGGTAGATGAGCAATACCGGGAAAGGATAATTAACTATGGGGTTGAGGTAGGTATTTGCCGGCATATTGCAGGCAAGCATTACCAAATTTTGTTTGATATCCTTAATTCTTTGGACAAATGGGCAATAAGAACTTATGAAGGAAAAAAGGTCACTTTTAGTTTGACTATTGACTTTGCAAAAGATGATGAGCCAAATAATTTATATCCTTGCATAAACAAAATAATGGAGGAAGATTTTAGTGCCTTGCTTTCTAATAGTGTTGAAAGTTCACTTTACGTTTCTTCAAAAGGCGCTTTATTGGGATATAAAAATCTTACAGAATCCACTCAAAATGTGTCATATGCTCCCCAAAAATTTCATTCTTTTGCCTGTTCAGCTACCGAAGAAAAGCTGGCAATAACTTTAACCACTAATGGGGAAATCCTTATTTTTCAACATAAAACCCTCATATTTTCGAAAAGACGTGGCATCTGGAACTACTTCAACCACGAACCGGTAATGAAACGAATTGCCGGAAATTCAAAATACACAGAACCTGCTGCTACCAAAGCTATTTATGAAACGGTGCTAGATGTATCTTTTTCCAGGACCGGTGGTTGTATTGGTTTTATAAGAAGTACCGATGTAAAAAAAATGATTGAAAAGCATGTGATCAAAGACGAAGACATTATCTCAAAAGGAATTTCAGTTAAAAGCCAGGCCCTGAAAAGACTGATTAATGGAAAAAAATTTCAGCAATTGAACAGGACCCTTAGAAAAGAGATACTTGCAATTGATGGCGCAACAATTGTTGATTTTGATGGAAATGTAATTGCTGCTGGGGCTATTATCCAAATCAAGGCAGGGAGTACTGGTGGCGGAAGGTTGGCAGCGACAAAAACTCTTGCAGAATATGGTTCAGCTATTAAAATTTCAGCTGATGGAATGGTGAGAGGTTATAAACATGCTGTAAATGAAGCAGTTGAAATGTTCTTTTTTGGATAATACTTAATTATGAATGATAAGTTATGAATGATTAATTTTAAGTATTAACTAAGAATTAGTTTAAATGCAGCAATCAACAACACAGCTGCCAGTAAGTACTTCAGGATTTTGAAATCAAATTTTTTGCTTCCAAAATAAGAACCGCCAATTCCTCCTACAATGGCTACCCCAAGCAATGGATATGCGGAATTAGGTATTTGGCTTCCTGAACTGATAACGGCTATTAAACCTGAAATAGAATTGACAAAGATAAAAAGAGCCGATACTGCTGCTGTTTCTTTCATCTTTCCCCAATGAAGTAATAAAATTACCGGGCTCAAAATAATACCTCCCCCTATCCCGATCATCCCGGAAATGAGCCCGATGGCCGCTCCTGCAAATAATCCGATCCATATTTTTAATTTTTGGTTTTCGGTTGATACTTCATCTTTCCAGCCAAATAATGTTAGCCTCAAAACTGAAAAAATCAGACATAAGCCCAATATACTTTTATAAGAGCTATCAGTCAAGGGAATCAAAGCACCTATAAAGGCTGCAGGAACAGATGTGATTGCAAATGGCCAGAACAACCTGAAATTGAAATGGTTAGTCCGATAGTATTGAAAAAATGAAATGCCGGAAACGAATATATTGAGTAGTAAGGCTGATGGTTTCATTACAATTTGGGACACTCCCAACATGGCAAGCACTGCCAAATAACCGCTGGCCCCACCATGCCCCACTGAAGAATACATGAACGCCATAATGAATATGAGCAGGTAACACAAAAAAG
>JACMRH010000067.1 GCA_014376535.1 Cytophagales bacterium
AACAATTATACTTTTCTAACAATTCTGAATATCTCTTAAGTCTGAATGATTCTCTACTCATTGAAAATACAAGTCACTCGTTTCTTGATAGTTTAGGTATAGAGCAGACCAGGATTATGGACGAACCTTTTTTAAACTTCATTTCTAAAGAAGGCAAAACTGAAGCAGAAAAATTTCTGAAAAGTGGCAAGATTGGCGAAAAACATGACTTCATATGGACAATCAATCAGAATTTAAACAAACCGTTAAGGTTTAAGATTAGTATGAGAAGCAATGATGGTGTCATTTTAAAAATAGAAGATCCGGGGGCTTTAAACAATAAATGGGGTAAAAAACTAGCCAACGAACAGATTTTACAATTGTTCCTTAATCTCATCCCTTTTCCACTGTTCGTAAAAAATAGGTTATCCGAATATGTGTTGCTGAATCAAGCTCAGGCAGATTTGTTTGGTTTAAACATGACTGAAATGATAGGAAAAAGTGACATAGCCTTAATAAAGGACAAGGAGCAAATAGAAATTGTCAAAAAATCTGACGAGCAGGTGTTTTCTTCTCAGAAAAAAACAATTATCAAAAACCAGCAGTTTACAACCCCTAACGGAAAAATGTATATTCTGGAAACCACGAAAGTACCCTTTATTAATGATGTAACTGGTGAAACTAATATTCTGGGTGTATCGATTGATCAAACCGAAAAAGCACAAAATTATAAATAGGTCTTATATGAACTGTAAATCTAAGTATACAGAATTCTTGTTTGTATTAATACCAGATTTTCATTGAGGCTTGATTTTGGTATAAACTTTCTCATTAGAAAGTATTATGGCACTATTAGAAATGGATCAGGCAATAATTGAAGGAATCAAAAGAGCTGGTTACTCACACGTAATTTGTACTGCTCTGAGTGAAAATGAAAGCTCAGCTGTAGAACATGAGTTGGAAGAATCTTTGCTTAAGTTAGTTCCTGTAAGATCTATTGACAATGTTGAGGAACAAGGTGGGGCATCCATCATCAACATGCACGATGCAGAAACACAGCTTAATAAAGTTTATACAAATGAAATGTCTGTGCGCTTTTTTATTGAAGGTAGGTATGCTTGTTAAATAATTGCAATTATTTAGAACATAGGCCCTTCTTGGAGGGCCGCAAATCTTTCAATCAACTGAAGTTTTTACATCATTATTATTTTTTACCCAGATAGGTTTTTTACTTTCGTAAAAACTTCATCAAATGAATACTGCTGCCCAGGTTCCAAAAATAACATTCACAGGTTACGAAAAACTGGTTATTGTTCTGCTTTCCATCATTCAGTTTACAGTTATACTGGATTTTATGGTACTTTCTCCCTTAGGTGCATTTGTCATGGAAGATATGAGCATTGTTCCTTCCCAGTTTGGCCTTGTAGTATCAGCTTATGCTTTTAGTGCTGGTGCGTCAGGTCTACTGGCGGCAGGTTTTGCAGACAGGTTTGACCGGAAAAAAATCCTTGTTTTCTTTTATGTTGGCTTTATTGTAGGCACAGCCTTGTGCGCAATTGCCCCTGACTACCACTTCCTGCTTTTTGCAAGAATCGTAACTGGCTTATTTGGTGGAGTACTTGGCTCAATTGGTTTTGCCATAATCACAGATATTTTCAGCATGCAAGTACGGGGTCGCGTGATGGGTTTTACCCAAATGGCGTTTGCTGTCAGTCAGGTCCTAGGCATACCTATTGGTTTATTACTAGCGGATAAGTTTAGCTGGCATTCTCCTTTCTGGATGATTGTCGGCTTAAGCCTCCTGACTTTTTTTGCCATTGTATTCTATCTGAAGCCTGTTACTGAGCATTTAAAACTTCAGACCAAACAAAACCCTTTTCAGCACCTTGTAAAAACCATAAGCAAACCTGATTATATAAGAGGTTTCCTGGCAACGGTACTTCTTGCCACAGGCGGATTTATGTTAATGCCTTTTGGTAGTGCATTCAGTGTTTTTAATTTAGGAATCAGGCAGGATCAGCTCTTTCTTTTATACGGTATTACCGGGGTTTTCTCCATGATATTCGGCCCTTTGGTCGGAAAGTACAGTGATAAAATCGGAGCCTACAGGATTTTCGTATTTGGATCAATTCTGAGCATAATTACTGTGGCTGTTTACACCAGGTTAGGTATTACCCCTTTTTGGATCATTCAGACAATTAATGTGGTGTTGTTTGTTTCCATAACTTGCAGGATCATCTCCTCTTCAACCATAATGACCGCGGTTCCGGAACTTTCGGACAGGGGTGCGTTTATGAGTATTAACTCTTCTATACAACAAATCGCGGGTGGAATTGCATCTGCTGTTGCCGGACAAATTGTAGTGCAAACTGCCAGTGGAAAATTGGAGAATTATGAAGTTTTAGGCTATGTTGTAATAGTCGCAACCCTATTCACTATCGGCATGATGTATGTGATACACAAGCAGGTAGCCCGTAAAAATGTCACTGCTAATCTGGCTAATTAATACTTGGTATTTTGTACTGAGAATTTATAATAAAAAAAGACCCGCTCGATATTGTCGAACGGGTCTTTTTAATGAAGTTGTTTTAATTATTCTTTGATAAACTCCACGTTAGCTACTATAGGTACTTCATCGCTAAGAACAGCAGAAGGGGTAGAAGCACCTACACCAAAATCGCTACGCTTAATAAGTCCTGTAATTTTAAATCCAACCACAGTTTTTTTAGTGTAAGGATGAATAGCTGAACCATTGTATACAACATCCAGCTCAAGTGGCTTAGTTACACCATGAATGGTAACATCACCGGCAAGTTTATACTTTTTATCACCCACTTTTTTCATAGACTTACTTTTGAAAGTAAGAGTTGGAAATTTAGCAGCATCGAAATAATCCGGCCCTTTTAAGTGAGTATCGCGCTGATCGTTATCAGTGTCAATACTGTTTATAGCAGCAGTAAGATCCACCACGGCATCAGAGAGATCTTCTTTGGTTGATGTTAATTTAACAGAGAAGTCTTTGAAAGACCCGTCTACATCAGAGATCATTAAGTGGGTAATAATGAAGTTTAATTTTGCGTGTGTTTTGTCCAAAGTGTAGGTTTGGGCCAATGCGCTGAAGCCAGCTAAAAGTGTTAGGGCAGAAACAATAATTTTTTTCATGATGTAAATTTTTAGTGTTTAAATGACGTATGAACATGTAAAGCAAATTTGGGAAGATAAAGTTCCATAGAAATTAGAAACCAGTCTCAAGCCAAGATTCAAGTCAAATGTCTATATGCATTAACTAAGCAACAATAATAAATGTTCTTAGTTGCTGTTTCTTCGATGTTTTGGCCCTCTGGGTATTTTGTTAGCGGTATCAGAACGTTGAACAGTTTGCTTGTCACGGCGTTTTCCACCATCCATTTCTACAGTAGACGTGTCACTGCCCGGCATATCTTTTGGACTTCCTGGTGGTTGGGCTTTTAGCATATTAACGCATCCCCAGGTACTGATAATAAATATGAATAGCTTCATAAGATTTCAAAGTTTAATATAATTGAAAAATGTTCATGCCATAATCTTCATATTGCATTTTCGAATTCTGTACTCAATTAATTAAATAGGATAAGCATTATGGTTTTGTTCCTGTAACTAACAATATCTTCGTATTTAATGTCCGCATTATTGTTCATGAAAAGAATCCTTCTGATATATGTTTATCTTTTGCTTTTAATGGGAAGCTTTAATTCCTATTCGCAAATTCTTTTCGATCTGGTTCCTAAGCAAAATGCTGTATCATTAAGCAATGGTATAAACAGGTTTCAGCCTTTTACCACTGTAAGCTATGCCAGGGGCGTGCATATTAATGTTTTTAATCTTTTGAAAGATGATGTAACGTTATTTTTAGATTTTTCAGAACGGACAAATTTTAGAAACGACAATGCATTTAGGATTATCTACGGGGGGCAAGGAAACATATTTCAGATAAGGTCTTTTCATTTTATATTCAGAAAAACTTTTGGAATAACCTGGTACAGGTTTCCACATGCAATAAAAGCAACTTTTGTAGGGGCTGAATTTGAGCTTATGCCTGGATTTTACAAGAAAAAATATTTTATCGCGCTTGACCTATATTATGGTGACAACCTTCGTGGACGCCTCACGAATACTGGTGATACAGAAGATTTATTAAAGGATGTTGGTAAAGGATGGTTTAAACCTGACCTGGCAACTTTTAGGACGGGCATAAACTTAGGTTACCATTTCAGTGACCACTGGACGGCATATGGGAATATAGATTTTTTTGTAGCCAGGCCTAAAAACTCAGAATCATTCTACCCGATAACTCCCCTTTTATATGGGTATGCAGGTCTTAATTACATTTTTCATGTAACAAAACAGGAAGTAGTAAAGCATGAATAGTATACTTATTTTTATCGTTCCAGTCATTGCATTCAATATAAGTAGCATAATTGCTATTTCTACTACTAAATAAAATTCGGTCGTAAAAAGATAGTTATTTGTCGCAGCCACCCCTGTTTCAATTATGATATTGGCTGCATATTTGTAAAACCATTATGGAAGAGCAATCCTTCAAAGAGTGTTTATAAATAAATATTGAAAATTAGAAATTATGTCAGAAAATAAAGTTGAATTACACAGAGTTATCAAAGCATCACCAGAAAAAGTTTACAGGGCCTTTACTGAGGCAATTGCAATAGCTTCCTGGATACCTCCCTATGGATATTTATGCAGTGTTCAGGAGATGGATGTTCGGATTGGTGGTAAGTACAAAATGTCTTTTCACAACTTTACAACTCGCAGTGTCCAATCTTTTGGCGGCCAATATTTAGAAATCAGACCCAACGAATATTTGAAGTACACTGATGTATTTGACGATGCCAGTTTGCCAGGTGTTATGACCACCACCATCTGGATTCAAAAAACTTCCGTGGGAACAGAATTGAAAGTTTTACAGGAAGGGATACCAGAAATGATTCCTGCAGAAATGTGCTACCTCGGCTGGCAGGAATCCCTGGATAAGCTTATCAAATTAGTGGAACCAAATATACTGGAAGGGTAATTTTTCAAAAAATACATTCTGCGACTACCTAATTAATAAATGGGGAAGATAAAACAGGATAAGACTGGCAGGGATTGGGAACAGACAGCAAAATCCCTGCTATCCTACATTATATATTAACAAAAAGAAGGTGCTTTTTGAAGTTCTTAGTCTAGATTGATTTGGTTTGCGTTCTGATAAATTAAACTATTGTTTTTAGTTTTAAGATATTGGTTATTGAGTAGTTACAAAATAATCGTATCAATTATATATAAAGAATCAAAACCAAATTCTATGAAACACTATTTTCTTCTGATTTTTTCTGTTCCCTTCTTTGTATTGTCAAGCTGCAACAAAAAACGGGACGAGCCGAAACCGTACAATCCCTACAATGTTTATCCTTTATTCCCTCTGGAAAAAGAAGACACATTGAGCGATGCAGAATATAAAGTCTATTCTGACTTCTTTTCTGCTGAAATTAAGAGTGCAGGAAATGTAAATTTAGCGCAGCAGACAAACTATTGGAATTCAATACCAAATAATTTTCCTTTAGATACAGTTAGAAAAACTCATGGTGGATTTGACTCAACGATCTTTGTGAACTACAATAAGATCAACCAAAAAGCTTATGTTCTTGGTAATAAGATTAAGATTCCCTCCGCTAAAGTTGTTTTAATACCAACTAGCGAGCTTATTTATTATTTTTCACATAAAGATCCACTTAGCCAAGATGGTTTAAACCACAGCCAGGGTCTGTATGAAAAATATTCAGGCGGCTATTATACTATTTCCCGTGTTGGTTTCAATGCAGACAAAACAGAAGCGGTAATGTCAGTAAGTATAAGTTCAGCACCACAAAATGCTTATGGATATACTGCCTTATTAAAAAAGCTAAATGATAATTGGGTTGTGATTTATGAGATGAATGGATGGATGTCTTAAACTTTAAAATGAAAACAAAATTGGCTGCTTAATGCAGCCAATTTTGTTTAACACTAAAGCAATTGTTTTATCGCTTTTTTAATTGCTTATAGGCTTTTATTTAAAGACAATTTTCCCGTTTACCCTTTGGTTTCCAATTAACTCATAAAAATATATTCCTGAACTTTTATCATAAGCTGTAATAAGTTCTCCTTCTGACACTTGTTGAAAATGAACTAAATTCATGTTGAGGTCATATAGGTGAAAGGTCATTGTTCTTTCAGGTAAGCCCGTAATCCGGAATGCTTTTCCTGAAGGATTAGGAGCAATAACAACATTTTTAAAACCCGTTTCCTGTGTTTCAACAGAAAGAACAACATTGTTTTTTAAAACGTCCTTTGCACGTTCTGTATTATATGGAATCTTGTCTGTAATGGTATGGACTACATAATTGGTGATGATGGGAAAATTATAGTCGAAATAAATGCCTGCCCTATTACTAATTACAGTTCCAGAAGGCAAAGATTTCTTTGCCTTGATTTTGTATTTGATAAAACCCTGGCTTTTTGTAACATTCTTAATACTATCAGGTAGATTTATCGATGCAAAAGTAAAGACCAGATATGGGTTGAAAGTTCCTTTTAACTCCCAGGAAAATTTGTGGCTGGCCTGAAGTATAGAAAGGGTTGAAATATCCAGGTTTAAATTTAGAGTATCTAAAATAACAACTTTATAAGCTGTATCGTTTCCTGTATTTTGGAAGCGAATCAAATATTCTATTTCTTCCCCAGCCATAATCAGGTGGTTATTTGTGACTCCGGCAGGTGTGGCTTGTTTAATATTCGGGTCAAAACTATTTCTTATCTCGAGACATGAAATCCGGACCTGCTCAGAAAGATTGTCAGTTGAACCTGATCCAGTATAACCAATAACCGCTTTACCTGCTAATCCCGCTTTACATTGTGTGATAGTTCTGCTAGGTTGGTCAAAAAATGGATGGTCTTCAGACTCAGTTGCTTTAATTTCAAATAATTGGCCGGTAGACGGAACGGAATATTCTATTTGCTGTGATGGTAATAAAATTATTTTATCCTGATAAATAGAATTATTGTTTTCAGAAATAGAAACGAATGAAGGCTGAGCTGTAGTACCCGTTCCTGTATTTGTCACTTTAAACTTTACATTTCCGTTATCGTCACACGCTGCCTGGATATCAATATCAGAGTTGTCCCAGTTGCTATTTAAAGGGACACAGGCATTCTTGGGAGTAATGATTGCTTTGGTGCACTGTAATACGCCGCGCAAATCATCATTTGAACAAACAACTGAGTCTATGATGCGTATGGTGCACTTTGCACCTGGAAGTAATGTGCCCAATGATATTACAATTAGACTATCTGTTTTAGATTTCCATGCAGGCACAGAAGATATTGGTTTTACAAGCGGTGGAAAAATAACTCTTATCTCCACGTTAGTTGCTTGGGCAGTGCCCTCATTGGCGTAAGAGACGAGTGTATTGTTCCTGGCACATTTTCTTCTACGGTCAGACTCAATATCAATAGTCAAATAATAACAATCTGATACTTTATTGAAGAAATTTAAGTCTGTTTTATCTGAAGTTACATTCACAGTATGGCTCCCGGCAGGACATTTTTGAGTTACCAATTGCTTCTTCTTAGGAGGAAGAATTTGAGAAACAGTATATGATCCAGGCTTCACGCTAAACTTATAAGTACCGTCTATAACAGATTTTGTATAAATATTTATAGGGCTCAGTTTTAAAAGTATATCCTCTAAAGGCAAGCTGCCTGGTTTCTGACATTGGAGGTTTACATCTTTGTAAACATTGCCCATTATTAATGGCAAGTTTCCAGATTCTTCTTTAAATGAAACAAGAAATTCATCAAAACCAAGATCGCTTTTTGAAACTGATTGATTGTCATAACTGAATTTACCTCCATATTCCCCTGAAACATATATACTTGTGTCGCTGCAAGCTATATCTCTAAAGGTGTTTACATAATCAGAACCTCTGAATTCCTTCGTCCAGTTTACATTTAACTGGTAGTCTAATGAAGCCATAAAAAGAACATTTTGTTCCTTGCGAGTGTTTATAGGTGCGTATTGAAAAAGTGCAGCACCGTCAGTATAGCCTCCGATGTAAATATTTTTACTCCCCACCTGAAGATTGTTTAAATAATCATCTGCTGTACCTCCTACCTGAGTAACTGTCTCAAACTTTAAATCGGTACTCATTGCTGCAATAAATATGTCAGAATTTCCTACAGGTTTAAAAGAAAAGTCACCGATCCGGTTTGTTTGATTAAAATCACGAGCATAATAAATTTTATCTGTAAAGGGAGAGTATTTTATATTATTACAACTGTTACTCGGATAGCCAAAGGGAATAGTAAGTCGGGTGGTAAATACTCCTGAAGGAGAAAATTTGAAAAGATGGATACGTCCCGAAATCCAGGGTAAAGCATTGTTTAACTGAAAATTTTGGTCTCCACTGGAAAAAGAAAAGTATACATTTCCATTTGCGTCTGTTGTTATCCCTTCTAAATAATCAGAAGCTAATGAACCCATAGTATTTACCCAAAGTAACTGGCCCGAAGAATTATATTTTGAAACCTGGGCATCCTGATTACCTTTTGAATATATCGTTTTTCCATTCAAAGTTTGACTATCAAAAAATGTTGTTCCTATTAAAAAGTTTCCTTGCAGATCCGTCGTAATACTTCCTCCATTTGCAAATGAAGGAGTGCCGGTATTTATATCTGATTGGCCAAATACAGGCTTTGCAAAAACTGGATTGCCATTTGAATCCAATTTAAATACATATTGAAATAAATTTGATTTAAGTGTATCTGCTCCAATAACTAATTCCTTCTCTCTTAGACCAAGTACATAAATTGAATTGTCCGGACCGGTTGCAATACCAATTCCATCCTCGCTAAATTTACTACCAAAACTTTTTGCCCATTTTACCTTTCCTTTTGGATCAATTTTCACAACAAATATGTCTTTAGATCCAACCGCCTGCAAGGTTTGATTGTTGTTGAACCCTAGAGTTGTTTGAAAATTCCCTGTAAGAATCAGATCTCCTGATTTATCCCTGCACATAGACCGTACCATACTGTAAGAATCCTGACCGAAATAATAAGACCAAAGGTGAGTTTGTGTCTTTCCCGAGATTGTTGAAATTAGAAAAGAGCAGAAAAGTAACAGTTTTCGGATCATTGCAATGTAGTTGGTTGAATAACAGTGCAATAGTAGTGAATTAATAAAAATTTTGCAAGGTGGATAATAACGGTGAATTCGATAAGTCTGGGTGAATAATCCTGCTTTTATCCCAGGATTCTTATGCAGATATAAAATATTTAGATTTATAATTAGTAGTAGGCGGATTGTTAATTCAGGTTATTTCAATTCTCTTCTCAACCTTTCTGGCATCTTTTTTTAAACAAAAAAAGCTCATGAACAAATTGGTTCATGATAACCCTAATCTAACAAAAATATGCTAGCTATGAATTACCGTGGCCCTTTTCGGGTGCGGGCAGATAAAAACAAACCTCAACCTGAAATTCTTCATCCCGAAGATGCTATTGTA
>JACMRH010000068.1 GCA_014376535.1 Cytophagales bacterium
TATATTGCAAAATAATAACCCAATATCCGTATGAAAAAAAATAACATTATCACATTTGCTTTCTTATTGCTTTTTGGTTTGATGTCCCATTTTGTGAGTGCACAAACTGTATATGTTACTGAAAAAGGAAAGAATTACCACAAGAAAAATTGTTCGATTGTAAACGAAGGTAAAAAAGGAATGGAACTTGCTGAAGCAAAAAAGGCAGGATATTCTGCTTGTGCAAATTGCAAGCCAAACGATAAGGAAACCACTCCAGCGAAAAAAGCTGATGCTGCTGATAAACCTAAAGTTAAAACAAAGTAATTCTGATTATCCGGGCCTGCATTCAGGTCCGGATTTATCTTAGAATTTCAACAATACCTTTATAATTTTTATCGTTCTCTTTATTTTTTAAGACGTAATAATAAATGCCATCGGGCAAATTTTCACCCTTCCAATCGTTGTTATAATTGTCCGATTTATAGACTACTGTTCCATATCTTCCAATTATATTTAGCTGCCAGGCGTCGGATTTCAGATTGTGAACTTTAAAAGTTTCATTGTATAAATCTCCATTTGGTGTGAATATGTTTGGGATGGTTATATAGGGTGAGCAATCCATATGAATTTTATCTGAGCCGGAACATCCGTTATCATCTTTTACTGTTACAAAGTATTCATCTCTGTTATTTCTGGTAGCAGAGACAGTATTTGTAATCGCTTCATTAAACCATTTTATGCTTTTAAAAGAATTATTCAGAGAAAAAGTAAATAGGCTATCGTTACAAAACCTTTCTTCATTTTTATCCCAAACGATTTGTGGTTTTGGCAATGTAAAGGAGGTGAAAAACAATGAATCTCTTCTGGTACAAGAATTTGAATCTGTCACAACTAATAAGTATTGCCCGGTTTTTTTTGGAATAAAACGGTCTGAAGTAGAATTGTCTGGCCACAGATAGGTTTTAAACTTACTTTTAGGTTGTATGGTCAGTGGTATGCTTAGGCAAGCAGAAGTATCGTTTCCAAGTATAGGTTGTGTATTTATTGGGTATATACCTATATGTACGCTGTCTTTGAACAGACAAATATCCTTTTTTGTCACGGCAAAATAAGTGCCTGTATCTTTTACTGTTATTGTTTGGATTGTATCACCTGTATTCCACTTATAGGAATCTTTATATAAGCCGGCATCTAAAACAATGTTTTCCTGTTGGCAAAGTAACTTATCCGGGCCAAGATTTAAGTTTGCAAAGGATGAGAAATAACCATAACGGAAACTGGTTTCAAAACCTCCGCTTAAAACACATAAGTTAAAATCATGTGTCGAATTTGTAACGACATTTGGCTTAGATGCGTTGGCAGGAATACTAACATTCAGGTTGAAGCGTCCGTATTTCCATAAACCATTAGTACCTGGCACATCTCTGAAGGAGGTTGAGGAAATTAGATTTTTTAATCCGTTAAGTGCGAAATTTGATTCGCCACCAGATTTTACAATTAAATTGATTGCAAAATCTTCCTTATTTGTTCTTAGGAATTGGTAAGATTTCGATCCTGTACATTTCAATGGGACTAAATTTGCACATGCCAGTTCATTATAAAATCCTGAAACATGTAAAACATATACCGGTTCTGATGATTTTACAGAAACACAGGAATCATTTTTATTAAACTGATAATGTTTGCTTTCGCCTTCATTTAAAAAAATTGAATCAGTATTTAAAAAAACCTTTGTACCGTTTTTTGTTCCTGTAATAAAAATATCATCAGTCAGTATTTTAATTGCATTGGGAAGCCATCCTGAATTTCTAACAGCTATGTATTCGGTTCCAAGTTCAGAAACAGGTAATATCTGATCTCCGACAAGGTCATAGGCATCAAATTTCTGAATTGAATCATCTTTATACGTTATTGAAATAGGTTTATCAGACTCAACCTTGCTTCCTGTAGGCCTGTTAGTTCTATTAACAGTGTTGGATTGGCA
>JACMRH010000069.1 GCA_014376535.1 Cytophagales bacterium
AGAAGTTAAAAAATATTGGAATACGACATATCGAATAGAAGCCCTGATCACTTTGAAAAACATGTTGGACAACACCATGAAAACAGAAACTTTTAAAAAGGTGACACAACCAGTTTTATTATGTTATTACTATAAAAATGAGGAAGAACAAGATAAAATAGTATCAGTATCCGCTATGTTGAAAATGTTCGGGGAGTTAGGAACTCCACCCGAATTAAAAAGAAAAGTGGCTTTACCCAAAACAGGAGCCCACGCATTGGCATCAGGATTAAATTCAAAAGATCTTACTTCCGTTGAAATAGAAACCAGCAGATTCTTAGAAGAAATATTGAAAATAAAGAATCAGTATTGAGTATGGTATCAAACTCAATCGTAAGACGATGGTAAGCTAATTAACATGTGTTTCGACAATTTAAATTGTAGAATTTGTCAACTTTTTAACAATTGTTCACTTTTATTCATGTCAAAGTTTTTTTTTAGAATTCTCCCTATTCTGTTTCTCTGACCGTCTTCATATAAAGACGAACATAACCTGTTCTCACAAATAAGCCTGACAAAACCAGTAAAAATATCATAATCAAGGCTTTCTAATACTGGTCATTTTGTAATCTGCAATCCAAATTCTGTGGCATCTTTTTTCTATTTCATTAAAACAAAATAATTCGATATGTGATTTTGACAATTTAAATATTACGATTATGAGACAGCTAGCATTAAACAAACTGGATTGGAGAAGAGGAGATAGGGGATTTGTTTTTTCACAGGCTAATGCCATCTTCCTGGTATTTCTTTTGTTAATCTCTATAATATGCTCGGCCAATCCTGGATCCGATACTTTATTTGTAAATCACCATCTACACACTGTTCCCAGGCACAAAGCACAATTATTCATCTTAAAACAGGATTTAAAAAAAAGTAAAGAGGGTTTAAGATGGACTCAAAATACTTACTTCTTAAACGGTCAGCTTCAAAGCACCTGTCCTGTTGTAGCGCTTAAAGATGATCCAAAGCACCCTAGGAAAGATGGAGTTTGCAAGGAATATACTTCAACCGGTAGTCTTAGAAAAATTACCACCTACGCTATGGGAAGGAAATCTGGATCTTATGTGGATTATTATAGCAATGGCCACCCAAGAATGATAGGAAGAATAGGCGAAGACCAGAAAATATATGTTCATAACATTATGGATTCTACTGGAAAAGACCAATTGATAAATGGCAATGGACTTGTTTGTGCATATGATACTGTCTTTAATTATCTAACTTATTTTCATGTTATAGAATCCTTAAAACAACATTCATTTTACATTGATAGCCTAACAAATGATACAGTTTATACTTCAATGGATACAAAACCGAGAACAAAGTCAACGAACATGGACTTTGATCAAACAGTAATTGTGACTGATCTACCGTATGAAAAAGTCAAAAAATTCATGGGCAAAAACTTTATGTTATTTGTGTGGTAGATGAAAATGGTAAAGTAACCAAAGTCAAAAATAAAAACACAATTCATGAAGATGTAGATTTTCTGTTGATGAGGAAGATCAAAGATTCTACCGATTTCAATCCACCAACCTTAAAATGTGGAAAAAAAGTTAAAGCTGCAATAGTTATGCCATTGATGATTTGATTTAAGAAACCCTTTCCATTAATTCATCTGCAAACCGCCTCAACCGGGCGGTTTTGTGCATATCAGCTTTTATGCCAATCAAATTACTTATAGATTGATTGTAAAGATTAAATATTTCCTTCTCGCATTCTTCTTTGATATTCAAGTGTTTATAGATCTCCAATACTTCATGGACTTTTTGGTCAGAATTATCCTCTTTTGAATATAATTCAAGTAATCTTTTGGATGCTTCAGAATTGCCTATTTCTAATGATTTTGTAAATAAGAAGGTCTTTTTGTTCACTCGTATATCTCCGCCTATTGTTTTTCCGACTTTAGGCCCGTCTCCAAAACTATCAAGATAATCGTCTTTTATTTGAAAAGCCAAACCAATATTCTGACCAAAAGATTTTAGCTTCTCTGCATCAGAATCTGTTGATCCTCCGACCAAACCTCCAATTTGCAAACTAAAACCCAAAAGTACCGCCGTTTTTAAACGGATCATTTCCATATATTCTGCAACACTTACCTTTTCTTTTTTCTCAAAAAGCATATCCATTTGCTGTCCTTCACATACCTCTTTAGCAACCTGTGAAAATAAACTAAAGGCTTTCATTTTAAGATTGTCTTCTACCTGAATCATAAGTTTGTAGGCCTCCACAAGTGCCACGTCTCCAGATAAAATTGCGGTAGGAATATCCCATTTCTCATGAACAGTAGGTTTCCCACGCCTAACTAAGGCCTGGTCCATAATGTCGTCATGAATCAAAGAAAAGTTATGAAAAACCTCGATGGCCAGTGCAGGTTTTAATGCTTTAGTGAAATCCTCGCTAAACATACTACATGCTAAAAGAGTAAGCATAGGCCTTAATCTTTTTCCTCCAAGACCTAAAATATACCTTAAGGGCTCGTATAACTCTCTTGGATTATCACCAAGTTCAAGCAACAGTAATTCTCCATTTATTCTTTGAAGTGCGAATTCAGCATTATATAACATTAGGTATTGTGTTTAATGGATTTTGGGTTTGTCTTTTTTCTTTATTCTTTCAAACTCATTCCTATAATATTCCTGCATATTTTTATCCCCGATCAAACCATAGATCATCGATAAGTTATGGATGGATGGTAAATGATGTGGCATTAATGAAATACAACTTTCGAAACTGTCCCTCGCCTTTTTATACTGCGCATCTCTATAATAAAGAATGCCCAAATTATAATAAGCCAGATGAAAATCTTTTTTGATTTTTAAAGTTTGTGCCAAATCTTTCATAGCCATTTTTGGCAATGAATCTGCCAAGATCACAGCCCTGTTGTAGAACGCTTTATAATTGTCTTTGTTTAAATAGATAGCTCTGTCAAGGTCATCCAGGCAATGTTTGACTTTACCAATTCTGAGATAAGCTAAACCGCGCAGGAAAAGAAAATGGTCATTGTTGGGCTCAAATTTTAAAAAATTGTTGTAGATAAAAATGTGATATGAATAATGAGAATCTTCTTCTTTTAAAAATTCTCCATTTTCATAATTGCTGATCGAAATAATAGAATCTTGCCAATAAGTACATGATTTACCATTAACAGTTCCATCATTGAAATGGTTAATTTTTATCAACTCCCCATTATCACCATTATATAAAAATACATTGCCTTGTGGCCTTCCTGCAATACAAAATGTACTTCTGAAATAATATTTACTTCCAACATAATAGAACTTATTGAAGTGTCCTTCAAAAGGCTTCCCTGTAGAATCCAGATAAATAGTATTTGCTTTTAATTTACCGGCATAATAATTCTCAACGAACAATCTATGGTTTCCTGCCTGATAAGCTATAGTTGTACCATTTAGGACATTGTCAGTCCAGGTTGAAGTAAATAATGAGTCGCCGTTTTCATTAAAATAAACAACTTTGCCATTTAATTCTCCGTGCAGATACTCTTTAGAAATCGAAACCTTTCCGTTTTTATG
>JACMRH010000070.1 GCA_014376535.1 Cytophagales bacterium
AATTTGTCTTTGTATATATCAATTAAAGTATCGTCTTGAATTTCTGCTAACAGATATAACTGGTTTTCATCCCAAAGTAACTTGTACCTACCGCTAAAATCACTTGGATCTGGATTATTTCCAATCCATGCCTGATCTAAAGGTTTCCATTCTGCTGTATTCCAAACCTTTTCAAATCCTAAACCATCTATCAGGATTTTGGAATTTGTTTGTTTGGCTGTTTGTTTTTCTCCTGGATGTAGTAATAAAAGAGCAAGCGATAGTATTGAGACTATTTTAAGCATTATATAATTGTTAGAGTATGCAAAGCAAACCAGAATTTCGGATTTGAAATAGTGATAGAAGAAAAAATCTAAAAAATAGCACTTACCTGCACCCTTCCGATATGAACGGTTGGTTGATCCTGGGCCTTTCTTCCTTCATAATTCAGATTGATATTTAAACCACTTGCTAGTTTCTGCTGTATATTGGCTTGCCAGGTAAAATTGTTTCCCGGCTGTAAAGATTCCAATAGATCATAACCTAAAGGAGAACTGATTATCGCATTTTTGAATTCAATATTAATGTATTTGGCATTTAAAGTCACTGTTCTTTTGTTGACCTGGTTCAACCTTGCTTCAAGTCCAACATTATTGAAAGTCGCTTTTTCACCATTGTTTAAAGGATGGATATTTGTTTTAGGAATGTATTGGAAAGATCCTGTTAACCTAAAGCTTTCCGTTGGCTGAAATGCCAGTTCAGGATTTATTTCCTGTTTTAAAATAGTATAATTTCTATTGATAAGATAATCAGAAGTAAGGCCTTTTTTACCCAAAGAGAGATTAAGTTTTACGTTGAATAAAGACTTTATATTTAACCTGCTATTCAGCTGATATTCAAGATTATTTTTGGTGTCTGTACCATTAAAAAGAAAAGTCCTTTGAAAGTTATTAATGTAAACCCAATCAATGCCATAAGAAGGACTTGACCTGTTAAAAAACATAGTGCTCCTTATGTTATTTGAATTTGATAATACATCTGAGGGAGCAATTTTATTGTATCCGGGAATGAACCTGGCTTCAAGGCTTTCGTCCAGGGTTTTTCGGTCTGCACTCCAGGATGATGTATTTGAGAATTTGGAAATTAAATTTTTCAAACGTCCTTTTTCTCTCCAACTACGCGGTGCATACAAATTGATCCTGTAGTTTATATTGTTTGTATATGCTTTTACAAATCTATCAGTAGGAGTGAAGTACCGAACGTATATTTTTTCATCATAATTAATTCCCTCTACAAATTCATTTAGTTGTTTAATTCCATCTGCATTGTAATCTATCCATTTATACTGCCCTTGACCTGTAGGGACTTCTATGAAAACGTATTCCCTAACCTGCTCTCTTCCAGTTTGAGCAGTATAAGTTAGTTCAGACCGGATATGCCTTTTTAAAATATCAGAAGCCCAATCTAATCTTCCCATTATTGTTTCTTCAATACGCTTAGAAGTAGTATCTCTTTTATTTACAAGATTTCTGTAAGTAAAAAGAAGATTGAAAGTATTGTTTTCATTGGGCTTATACCCGGCAGTATTTGACCAGGTTTTGGATTCAGAATAAATTTTGTTTGCAATTTCCCCCATTAAAGGTGTATTGTCAGTTCTGAAGCTATATTCTGTATAATATGTAAGTTTGGTTGTATCATTTTTCCGAAGGTAAATACGGTGTTCATCAAACCATAAGGCGCTGGAAACAATTGAATCTTTCCTTATTCCTCCAACAACCTGGTTTCGGTCAAAACTGTAACGGTATCCCGGGGTTACGTATTTAAATCCCAAAGAATTGTCCAGACTTAATCTCTGCCATTCAGATCTGGTTTTTACCAGGTCATTTGATAAAATAAAGAAGTCTGATTTTATCTGATAAATACCAAGTTTTTTATTTAAAAGCGCTTGTTGTTGACTTCCATTAACGAAGCCTTCTTTTTGTCTGTAACTATAGCGGTAATTAATTAGGTTGTTATTATCTTTTCTCAAGCCTGCGCTGGCGTTTGCTACATGGTCCTCTGCTGTTTTGGCAAGTGCAGCACTCCAGTTTCCATACTGTTGTGTTCCCCAGTCTCTGTCAAATTCTATTGGCCTGAAACGGTCTATGGGACGAAAAAAATCATCCAGATATTCATAATCAAGGTTTCCTACAAGTTGATATTCTCCAAGGCCAATATCTTTTCCTTTACTTCCGTATCCAACTTTTACTGCATTTCCAATATTGTCATAAGCATCTACTGTCGAAAATAGGTTTTGACTATGATCTGACATGGCATATTCTACATATACTTTATCGCTTTTATTTAAGTCAACACTTAAACCGCCATTGTACATTTGTTTTTTGTTAGGCAGCGGAAGTAACCTGATAGGTTGGTACCGACCTTGTTTTATTCCATCAATTGGATCAACCCAGGCATAAACTTTACCATTTGCAGTACTGCTTACCTGATTGTAGTTTCCTTTTCCCGGTCCAAGATCTGAGAACGTCAACTGATATACCTGCACACCAGGATTTAAGTCTGTATAGACAAATTTTGCATCAGTGGAGATTATCGTATCCTTCCTGTAATATAGAACTTGATTTGTATTGTATTCCGTTGCAACAGCTCCAAGTGCTACTGCTTTCGATAAAGTATCACCAATGGTTTTTAATAGTTCTATGTCGACGGGGGAAAGTTGAGCTGTAATAGGTGCATTAGGATTATCTTTTTCACTATACAAATTAAAGAACCCGTTTACGTTTTTATACTTTTGGTAATGGCTGGCAACAATGGTTGTCCTCGAATAATTTTTATCAGTAAATTCAAAATCCACCCTTATCCTGGAAAATTTTGTGATTAATACCTGGTTGGTGAATGTGATTTCTGCCTGGTTATAATCTATTACATAATCGTAATTGAAACCCCGGGTTAAGAGTCTGCCATCTAAATAAACTTTTTCAGAACCGGAAATAACTATTATAAAGCGTTCATTATTAGGGCCTCTCAATTTATAAGGACCTTGCAAACCTTCCACAGCGTCTAGAAACATGGAATTAAATTTTCCTTTTGATACTGCCGCTCCAACTGATGTTGTTGCACTACTTCCTTTGATAGGCTGATAAGTTACTTCAGCAAAGCCCCCCTGAACATTTTTCAGGTATTTTAAAAAATAAGATTCTTTGCTTTTTAAAAGGACGTCGCCGGCGGTTAAGGTAGCACCTTTGCCAGATAGTTGAATATAAACTCTATCGAATTGCTGGAGATTTTGGGTATTCCCTTCAGGCTGAATAGGAATATTCTGATCTGAAATGGCTGCTAAAATTGAGATTTCAGGACTAATGCGTCCTTCTAGCTGTAAGTTTAAAGCCGAGTTGACAAAGACATTCTGATTATTGCCAAATGACACACCTCTGCTAATAGTGCCTGTTTTTGTTAATCCTGGAGTACTAAATAATTCTTCACGGTTTTCATAATAATTCCCATCTCGTCTGATTTTATCCACGAAATACCTGGATGAATCGTAAATCCTTAAATCTCTGTTGTATATTTTTTTCGATAAGTTAAATGGAAATACTCTGTAAGTAACAAGAATCGAATCGGGACCTGAACTGTCAGATTTAAATGTAATTTTGTTTCCCTCTCGTTCAAAAATAGCAAATGCTTTCGCACTGTCAGGCTTTAATATTTGAAATGAAGCCGGATCTATAGAAAGGCTATCAAGTATTAAATCCCCTTTTTTTAGATTTATCCATCTAGTTCTCTTACTACTTTGTTGAGCGCATAGAATTATGGGCGCTAAAAAAAAGAAAAGTATGTAAGTAGGGATTTTCAGTATTAAGGTGAGTTAAAGTCACATACAAAGATGCGCCAATAACTGGTTAACGTATATTTTTCAATAAAATTGTTAATATCAAACTGTATTATACGTCTAAAATTGCTGTAATATTTAAGGCTACATTAAACTTTTTCATTTAGATGAAAGCCTAACCTAGTCATAATATATGCGTTATAAACAGAAGAACCACTTAACTATCGAGTATGAATACTTTGGATCAAAAAATGGAAGCAATACTTGCCAATTGGAAAGTAGAAGAGTATATAGCCTACTTATATCTTTCTATTGCAAATGCTGATATGTCCATCGTCAAAATTGAATTAGACCTCATACATCATCGTTTGACAAACTTATTAAAGAATAACTTTCCAAATGTGACAGTAGATGTTGCCACTCTACTTGATCATCTTAGGATAGCATCTGAAATGAGGTCCGATTTGGAAAGAATCAAAATTATCGAGGCCCTGAGTAAAAAATACAGATTGTCCTTGGAAATTAAAGGTCAGATTGTAAGTGACTTATTGGAATTAGTTCATGTAGATGATAAAATGGTTTATTCAGAATATAGACTTATGCACTACATAGAAGCAAGCTTTACAGTATAATCTAACCAACGTATTAAATGAAAAAAGCCTCGAAAGAGGCTTTTTTCATTTAATAGAATTAAAAGTTGGCAATATATCAAAACCACTGTTTTCTTTTGAAGAAATAAACCATAAAGCATACTGAAGCGGCCATAAATCCCCAAACAAGCAAATACCCATATTTCCAATGAAGTTCGGGCATGAAATCGAAATTCATTCCATACACCCCAACTATAAATGTCAAAGGAATAAATATGGTAGAAATTGTAGTTAGCACTTTCATGATGCTGTTTAGCCTGTTGCTTGCTGTAGAAAGATAAATTTCCATCATTCCGGAAAGCATATCCCTATACATTTCTATAGTTTCAATAGCTTGTATAGCATGATCGTAAATGTCCCGAAAATAGAAATGGCTGGATTTTGACAATAGAGCATATTCTGTCCGTTCCAGAATAGCCAACATTTCCCGCATTGGCCAAAGGTTTTTCCTTAACATGATAAGTTCCCTCTTCAAACGATAAATATCTTTCATTATATCGTTTGAGCTTGTTTCTATCAGGAAATCTTCCATGTCGTCCATTTCTGCACCGATTTTTTCGAGCATTACAAAATAATGGTCAATCATGATGTCAAGCATGAGGTACAACAAATAATCAGCCCCGGAGTTTGTTATCTTTTGTTTTCCTGCCCTTAATTGTTGTCTTAAGTTATCAAAAAGATCACCTTCAATATCTTCCTGGAAAGAAATCAGAAAATTTGATCCTAATACAAGACTAACCTGCTCAATTTCAACTCTTTTTTTTATAGAATCATAGCTGAGCATTTTCACCACTATGAATAGAATATTTTCATATTCTTCAATTTTTGGCCTTTGTTGGGTATTAGTTACATCTTCTAAAAGCAATGAATGAAGATGAAATTTTGCACCAATATCTGAGATGATTTTACTTTCATGCACTCCATCAACATTCAGCCATTTTACTGTATTTGTTTCAGGTTTGTGGTTACAATCAGAAATTGCATTCAGAACAGTTTCTTCAAAATAATTAACACTATATTCAATCAGGCTTAATTTCGTAGGAGCTCCTTCTGGTTGGTCACCAACATAAAATATTGTTCCCGGGTCTTGACCTGATTTAATAGAAGTTTTCGATCTTTTACCTTTCATTTTTTCTTTACAATTACAAATTCAACCCTTCTGTTGGCTTTTCTTTCTTCGTCTGTCCCGTATCCGATTAATGGTTTAGTCCCTCCAAATCCAATGCCGTTAAGCCTTTTTTTCTCAATACCGTTTTCTGTTAAGTAATTTTTAACATTTGTAACCCGCTCGAGGGACAATTCATAGTTTTTAACTGCGTCTCCCTGATTATCTGTATGTCCATTAATTTCTAGTGAAATTGTTGGATTGTCATTTAGCATCTCTATCAAACTTCCTAATTCTCTTTTTACATCTTCAGACAAACCTGAACTGGATCTGTCAAATACTAAATTTTTAATGGTAAATACCATTCCAGAATCTAAAGCAACTAAGTGGTAATTTTTTGCTATAACTGTATCATTATCAGAATAATATAAAGTGTCTATTAATTTAAAATAATCTTGAGCTTGTAAACTTAAATAATACGGTCTGTTTTTTAACTTTATATTAAATTGACCTGAAGAATCGACATAGGATTTAATCTGAAATGTATCTTCAGCAGATTTTATCAATGCTTTTACATTTTTTATCAATTGGCTTTTAGTGTTACTTATATTGAAATGATAAACTATTGAATCTGATTTCTTTTTTTCAATAACAGGCGAAATTTCTACCTTTTTATTGCAGCTAAAGAATTGAATGTTATCTAATACAAAGTCATTCCCCATAACATCCGTGGTCACTGCCCTAATCTTTAAATCAGCTTCTGTTACTTGGCCTGAGTTCCAAAAACAAAAAAACAAACTTCCTTTACAATGTTGATAATGATAGTCAAATGGCTTGGACAGGCGTTTATCATTTATGCTAATTTCCAGCTGAGCCGGATTCGTTTTTAATAAGGTAGCAAAAAAGATACTGAAATAATATTCTGTAGAAGGCTGAACCAATACTTTCTGCTGCCAAACTATTTTACTTCTATCTTGTGACCCATCAACTATTAACAATTGATTAAGTCCTTTGAATGCAGTATCTAAACATAATTTATAGTTATTATGGACCGACCCAGGGTTGTCTGTAACATAGATACTTCCTTCAAACCATTCCTTAGACTTGTTCTTTTTATAGTCTGTATAAAACCCAATTATTCCCTGGTCGAAATTCGAATTTATAATTGTGTTAGGTCCATTCTCATAACCAACCGGACAACCAAGTTGTGCACAACAATTTAAGCTTAAGTAAGTTATAAAGATAATAAGAATTAAAGCTTTCATCATTTAGGAAATTTTAATTCCATTAGCCATATGGTTTTTAATAAGGTCATAGAGTCCTTTATCATTGAAATCTTTTATAAAAAGATCAGCTTTTTCGAACTCTTCTTTATCATGAGTAGTAAGAAGGGATATTGCTGTCATTCCTGCTGCATAAGCGGCACTGATGCCTCCCGGGGCATCTTCAAAAACTATACAATCCTTTGGCAATACATTCATTTTATCGGCGGCCATTAAAAACATGTCCGGTGCTGGTTTGGGGTTTTTAACAGAATGTGAATGTAACTTTGCCAAAAAATATTTTTGAAGGTTTAGCACCTCACAAATAAATAATATATTTTCCTCGGGAGCATTGCTTGCTATAGACATAGGAATATGTAAATCATGCAAATACTCAAAAAACTCTTTTAAGCCGTCTGTTAGCTTAACTTCGGGCCTATATAAGTCACGATATATTTGTTCTTTTTCTGACGAAAATTTATGAATATCTTCATCTGAAATATTACCAAATATTTTTGGCATTATCTTGTCATTTGTACTTCCAGATACATTTTTTAGAAAAAAGTCCTTATCTAAATTTTTTCCATATCTTTTTCCTAGCTCATAAAAAGCTTGTTCATGAATGTGCATATTTACTATAATTACACCATCCATGTCAAATATTATCCCTGGTCTCAATTTTTCAGATTTTAGAAAGTTTGCTATAATAAATCATTGTAAGGTTTCTGCCTAATAAATTTATTGGATTCTTTGATAAAAGATTAAAAAGTGGAAAATCGAATGAGATTTTTATATTTGTTTAAACAAAATTTTTAAAATCATGCAATTAAATTTTCTGGTTACTGCTTTAGCAGCACTTGTTCCCCTCGTTTTAGGTTTTATTTGGTACAATCCTAAGGTTTTAGGCAATATCTGGATGAATGAATCCGGAATGACAATGGAGAAAGCAAAAGGAGCAAGCATGCCACTTTTAATGATCTTGGGTTATGTTTTTTCTTTTATGATAGCTCTTGCCATGAATTTTGTTGTGGTTCATCAATATCATGTCTACTCTATTTTAATTGACGAACCAGGTTTTGGGGATCCAAATTCTGCAGTTGGTAAATTAGTTGCAGATTTTATGTCAAAATATGGACAAAACTACCGCACATTTAAACATGGCGCATTACATGGAACTATTACAGGAATTCTGATGATTTTACCAATCATTGCTAACAATGCACTTTATGAGCGTAAGAGTTTTAAATATATTGCTATTAGTGCAGGGTATTGGATAATAAATCTTGCTTTAATTGGAGGCATAATTAGTGCTTTCGCTTAACATTAAAAATTCATTATTAATTAAGGCCTGGCTACGTTCAGGCCTTTTTTATTTCTATTTTGTGCAAAATTAATTGTATGAACAGATTTACAGGAAAGGTTGCACTTGTAACAGGAAGTGGAAGGGGAATAGGTCGGGCTATTGCAATAAGACTTGCCAATGAAGGTGCAAATGTAATTGTAAATGACTTAATAGACGACGAAAACGCTGCTGAAACGGTAAAACTTATAAATGCTACAGGTTCTAAAGGATTTTTTATTCAAGCAGATATTAGCAAGGTTGAAACCTTAAAACATGTAATAGACCAAAGTGTTACTCAATTTGGTTCATTAGATATTTTGGTAAATAATGCTGGCGTCGAAGTTCATGCACCGTTTTTGGAAGTAACGGAAAAACAATATGATCTTGTTTTGGACGTTAACCTAAAAGGAATGTTTTTTCTTTCACAAGCCTTTGTAAAATACCTGGTTGAAAACAAAAGGGGTGGAGTCATAGTGAATAATAGCTCCGTTCATGAAGAGTTACCATTTCCAAATTTCACAGCATACTGTGCGAGTAAAGGTGGAATGCAGATGGTGATGAGAAATTTGGCAGTTGAACTTGCACCATTTAATGTAAGGGTTAACAATGTTGCTCCTGGAGCAATAAAAACACCCATAAATACAAAATTACTAAATAAACCAGAATTGTTGGCAAGTCTCCAAAACAACATTTCACTTGGGAAACTTGGTGAGCCAGAGGATGTTGCAGCTGTAGTAGCATTTCTGGCTTCTGATGATGCAAAATATGTTACTGGTTCAACTTATTACGTTGATGGTGGATTAACTTTTCATTACAAGGAGCAATAAAAAAAGGTGGCACAAGTCCACCTTTTTTTAATTTTAATATTATCCTTCCTAAGCAGCTAATAGCATTTCAGTGCTTTCCAACAAACTTATAAGGTGATCATGATGAAGTCCTTTTCCATTTGACCAGGCAAGCATTCCATTTGTCATAACAAATTTAGAAAATGTTTTTTTCTCCTTTAATGCTTCAAACTCAGGATTCTCAATAGCACTTTCCAGGTTTAGTACCTTTTCTTGCCCGTTGTTTAATAAAAGTAACAATTTATATTCTTCTAAATAAAGTATATCGATTATAGTTTTCATATTCTTAGTGTTATAGTAAGATATTGATTTTCTTATAGTTATGATAATAATTTATTTAATATTATCATCGCTGTCTTAGATAATAAATTCCTATGCCAAGAATAGGGTAAAACTATATATTCTTTTTAAACTGCAATTTCTTCTTGATAACTTTCTATTGGCTCACATGTGCATACAAGGTTTCTATCACCATAAGCACTGTCTATCCTACTAACTGAAGGCCAAAACTTGTTTTCTTTGAGTTTTTCTAAAGGGAATGCAGCTTTTTCTCGGGAATAGGATCGTTTCCAATCCGTAATTAAAATAGAAGCAGTATGTGGAGCATTTTTTAATACATTATCTGTTTTATCAGCAATACCGGTTTCAATTTCTCTGATTTCTTCTCTTATCTGTATTAGAGCATCGCAAAAACTATCCAAATCTTCTTTTGTTTCACTTTCTGTAGGCTCGATCATTAAGGTTCCTGCAACTGGAAAAGAAACTGTAGGAGCATGGAAGCCATAATCCATTAAGCGTTTTGCTACATCTTCTACTTCAATTCCAACGCTGTGCTTAAATTGCCTAAAATCAACAATCATTTCATGCGCACATCTTCCATTTTTTCCCACATACAATATTGAATAATGCTTTTCTAAACGGCTTTTTATATAATTAGCGTTAAGTATGGCATATTTTGTAGCATTCTCTAATCCTATAGGACCCATCATTGCGATGTACGCATAAGAAATAGGAAGAATACTCGCACTTCCCCAGGGAGCTGCGGATACAGCATGAATAGCTTTTTCACCACCAACTTTTACAATTGGATGTCCACATAGAAATGGTTCTAGATGTTTTTTAACTCCTATTGGGCCCATGCCTGGTCCACCACCACCATGAGGAATGCAAAACGTTTTATGTAGGTTTAAATGGCAAACATCTGCACCAATTGTAGCCGGACTTGTCAAACCAACCTGTGCGTTCATGTTTGCACCATCCATGTATACCTGGCCACCATATTTGTGAATTATCTCACAAATTTCAATGATCGACTCCTCAAAAACTCCATGTGTTGAAGGATAAGTCACCATGAGGCAGGACAGGTCATTTTTGTATTGTTCAGCTTTAGATTTTAAATCCTGAACATCAATGTTTCCTTTATCGTCACATTTAACAACGATTATTTTCATTCCTGCCATGGCTGCCGACGCGGGATTGGTTCCATGAGCAGATGATGGTATAAGTGAAACATTTCGATGATCGTCACCATTTGCCAAGTGAAATGCTCTGATCACCATAAGACCAGCATATTCGCCTTGTGCACCGGAATTGGGCTGCAGTGAAACTGAATCAAAACCAGTTATTTCACAAAGCCAGTTTTCTAAATTTAAAATAATCTCTTTATATCCAAGAGTTTGCTCGTCAGGGGCAAATGGGTGAATACTATTTATTTCAGGCCAGGTTACCGGAATCATTTCAGTAGTCGCATTCAATTTCATAGTGCATGACCCTAAAGAAATCATACTATGAACCATACTTAAATCCTTGTTTTCTAGCTTTTTAAGATACCTAAGCATGCTATGCTCTGCATGGTGGGAATTAAATACAGGGTGAGTAAGAAAAGTTGAAGATCGAACTAAACCCGAGGGGATTTCCTGGTTAGTATTTTCCATCAATTGATTTAGTTGTGTGGAAAATTCTTTTCCCGCTGCACTTGCAAAAATTTGAATTATCGTGGTGGCTTCTTCTAAATCAGAAAGTTCATCAAAAGCAATTCCAATAAATGTATCCTGATAAACTCTAAAATTTATATTTTTCTCTTTTGCGATTTCAATAATTTGAGCTTGGTTGAAATCTACTCTGACTTTTAATGTATCAAAGAAATACATATTTTCTAGTTTATAGCCCAAACCAGATAGGGCTTTTGAAGTTAATGCAGCAAGGCTATGTATTCTTGAAGCGATATTTTTTAATCCTTTCGGGCCATGGTAAATTGCATAGGCTGCTGCCATTACAGATAGTAATACCTGAGCTGTACATATGTTAGAAGTTGCTTTTTCCCGTCTTATATGTTGCTCCCTTGTTTGAAGAGACATTCGATATGCTTTTTTGCCATTCGCATCAACTGATACACCAATGATTCGTCCTGGCATATTGCGTTTAAATTCATCTTTAGTGGCAAAAAAAGCAGCATGAGGGCCACCAAATCCCATCGGTACTCCAAATCTTTGTGAAGAGCCTATTACTACATCGGCACCTAATTCTCCAGGTGAAGTCAGAAGGGTTAAACTTAATAAATCAGTTGCGACGATAACCCTTATATCGTTTTCGTGTGCTTTTTTTATTATATGACTATAATCGTAAACTCCACCATCTCCGGCGGGATATTGGAGTACTATTGCAAACACATCATTATCCAGGTTAAAGGATGAATGACTAGTAACAATAATATCTTGACCAAGTGGTTCTGTGCGTGTCTTTAGTACGTCAATTGTCTGAGGGAAACATAATTCGGACACTAAAACTTTAAATGCTTTTAGTTTAGATGCAGGCCTGGACCCAAATAGAAGCGCTACAGCTTCTGCAGCAGCAGTAGCTTCATCAAGTAAAGAGGCATTTGCTATCACCATCCCTGTGAGGTCACAGATCATAGTTTGATAGTTTAGAAGCATTTCTAGCCTACCTTGGGCAATTTCAGCCTGATATGGAGTGTAGGCTGTATACCAACCCGGATTCTCCATAATATTCCTAAGAATTACGTTAGGAGTAATTGTGCCATAATACCCCGTTCCAATCAATGAACGAAATATTTTATTTTTTGAAGCAATGCTTTTGAAAGATTTTAAAAATTCTTTTTCAGTTTGTGCTTTTGGCAAATTCAATTTGCTCTTTAACCTGATATTTGGTGGAACTGTTTCTGCTATCAATGTATCAAGATCAGAAACACCAATTTCCATTAACATTTCTTTTAACTCGCTATCATCGGGTCCAATATGTCTGTTTTCAAATGATTCAGAATAAGAAATCCAATTGTTCATGAAAGATAATTTGTGGGATATTTATAGTAACACAAACTTAACCTAAAGGGTTTTCAGTTCAAAGAATATATAATCCTGAATGGCAGTTTTGTTTAGTGGAAATGAATATCTATAGTAATTTCAAGATTAAATAGTACAACTGTAGAATCTTTACTTGAAGTTAAATTTTAACTTGATATTCACTCTTGAATAAGACAATTGCTTTTCTATTTTTGTAAGCTTCTCCCTTTAAATGCTAAAAGTAAAAAACCTTACTGCTAATTTTCTATTTTTTCTATGCTGTTTGCTATCACTGATAGTATCTGCTCTGACCTCATATAACAACGGAAATTGGTATATAAACATAGCTTCTTATACAATTCCAATATTGATTATCACAATATTTCTGAGTGCATTTTTTTTGGTACTTCTTGCAAAAAAATTTCATGTTCTTTTTGTCATTGGACTTTTGTTATGTTTAAATAAACCCATAACTGAAACATTTTCATTAGGTTACTTAAGCTCTGAAATAGCTAAACGAGACGAATGTCCATTGAACGTTATGACTTTTAATGTTTCAACATTTAATAGAAATAGGACAGAAGCCTTCATGGATGATGATTCAATATTCAGAACTGAATTTTTTAAATATTTAAAATTGGTACCTGACGATTTGGATATTTTGTGCTTACAAGAGTTTCATAACGATGATTCGGAAAATCAGCGTGTAATTGATGAAATAGTAAGATATACCGGTGCAAAATATTATTTTACAACACCAATCTGGGAATCGTGGAATGACGGATATTTTGGAATAATTACCTTTTCAAAATATCCTATAATTGATAGAGGAACTTTGTTTACGGGTGATAATGCTTTTAACAGAGGAATTTTTACAGATGTATTATACCAGCAGGATACAATTAGAATAATCAATATTCATTTACATTCTATGAACATAAGATGGTATCCACAAGATACTTTGACAAGCTTATCAGATAAATTAAGGCTTATAGCACATTCTTTAAAAGAAGGATCAAAGTTTAGTAAAGTTCAGATAGACCAAGTAGTGAATTTTATCTCAAAATCACCATATCCGATAATCTTGTGTGGCGATTTCAATACATTTCCT
>JACMRH010000071.1 GCA_014376535.1 Cytophagales bacterium
ATAGCATCATCTACTAAAACGGCAAGCGAGCAATAAAGCGAAACCAGGTAGGAGGCTATTGCCTTATCATTTATTCCCATAAAACGCACTGATAATCCAGGAGATTGTTCGCCAGGTAAACCAGGCTGGTAAAGCCCTACCACACCCTGTCTGTTTTCGCCTGTGCGAAGAAGTAATATTTTGGTTTTACCGTTTACTATTGGAAGTTTATCTGATGGAATAAGCGGAATGCCTCTCCAAGTAATAAACTGGGAACCGAATAAAGAAACAGTGGGTGGCGGTACGCCTTTGCGGGTACACTCACGGCAAAATGCAGCAACTGCCAGAGGATGTAAAAGGAAGAAACCAGGTTCTTTCCAGACTTTGGTTAGGAGTTCATCAAAGTCGTCTGGTGTTGGAGGGCCCTTTCTTGTTTTGATTTTTTGTGATGTAGCAGCACTGTTCAGCAAGCCATATTCTAGATTATTGATCAATTCACTTTCCTGACGCTCTTTAATGCTTTCAATAGTAAGGCGAAGCTGTTCACTAATTTGATTGTAAGGTTTGCTATAAAGATCTGACACACGGGTGTGTACATCAAGTACCGTATTTACTGCACTTAAATTGTATTCACGTGGATTTTCCACATAGTCAATAAAAGTATGGGGTAGTTCGCGTTCGTCACGTCCTGAGCAATCCACTTCGGCAAAGCTTCCTTCCTTTACTTTGTTCAGGCGATAAACTCCCGATTCTACAGGAATCCAGTTTAAAAGGTGGGTTAACCATCTTGGTGTGATGGAAACCATTTGCGGGACAGTTCGGGTAGCAATAGCCAGTTGCCTTGCGGCTACATCACCGAGGGCTGTTTGTTTTTTGTTGATATCAGACATTTTGTAACGAATAGGTAAAAGGTGGATAAAAGAAACAAATAAATATTGACGCTACGAGCGGATTCGAACCGCTGTGAAAGGTTTTGCAGACCTGTACCTTACCACTCGGACACGTAGCTATGAATTGTTTAACCGGGCTAAACCAATTCCAGCAATGGATTATGTATAAGAATTTGATTTCTAATTATTTCTGCCAAGGCAGCAAATGATGTTTCAAAATTTTCCTGTAATTCTTCAAATTCTACACCTGGAACACTTAAGTAACCCTTACTCTTGCCTGTATCATAAGTAAGCCTATTTTTAAAAGCAGAGTGCCTTTTCAATATTTCAAAAAACTTACCAGCAATAGCAGGTTGCTCATTAAGGGTAAAACTCAGGTAGTATCCAAAGCCGTGTTTCAGGTATTTCAAGGCTTCGAAATAGCTTTTTCCATTCGGGTCCCCAGTATATTCTACATGAAGGATATGCTTATTTTGTTTGAGAAATTGGTTCAGTTTATATGCATTTTCAGATCGCAGTTTGATCTTTTCTGGAATTTCTTCTAGTTTTTTAATCAATGAAAATGGATCTTGTGGAATTGGATAATCATTGTGGCCATTGTTAGATTTTTTTCTTAAAAAGTCAACCAAGTGTAAATTAGGTAGTGTTATATCTATACTTGCTTCCTGCTCGTCTAAGAGATGGTAATAATGAAGTTTAGACCATGCCAAACGATTGTAATTTCCATTGAACCAATCATAGTTTCCACCATCTACAATTACAGCTTTCTGTTTTGTACTAGGAGGAAGAAAATCTTCCAGAGATTCTATTACAATATTTGCCCTGTGCATTAATGGCTTAAAAAGGTACCCACCTGCACTCCCTGTATTATCAACTACTACCGGAATCTCTAAGGATTCTGCATGCTGAATAATTTTAATAAAATCTGGTACGTTAATGAAATGACTGCTTATAATTTCGAGATAAATAAGCTTTGTTTTTTCATCAATTAAAGAAAAAAATGTTTCCAGGCTACCATCTTCGGGAAGCCTAATTTGTATCCCTAATCGGTCGTATAGAGCTTTGTCTTCTTTAGCAAGAATAATGGAATTAAAAGTGACTACGTTTTCTCCCTTTTCAAGCAAGCTAATTATCAGTTTGAACCTTGCACTGCGAAGAGATTTTACAGCCAGTGCATCAACACCACCTTCCAGAGAAGCAATCCTTTGTTCTAAAAAGGAATATCGGGGATCATTTAACTGCTGGTGCGACTGTGTAAACTCGTTTACTGCTATAGTATCGGTCTTCCTGTTAAAATATTTATTGAATACGTTTTTGATGTTGATTAAAGAAATTGTGGACCTATCCATAATGAAGAAGTTTAATATTGTTGAAGTTGTAAGGATTGTTATTAAAAATTCCTAGTTATTAACAACAGCAACAACAACGGTTGAACATCTGAAAAAATAGATTTCCGTTGCGGGTAAATTGTGATATGAGTTCTGGATTGAACATAGAGCAAAATTAATATTATAAATCACAAAAACAATATAATATTCTGTAATTTATACAAAAACGTATTTTTACAAAATATTATTTTTAATTATTATTTAAATTCAAACTATAATTCTTATTTATCTATGATCACCTTGTTTTTAGTTTATTGAAGAACCAATCAAAAAAAACCAATAATCAGACACTGTTCATAATCCCGACTGTTCCTTGTAGCTAAGTAAAATAGGTTAGATGAAAACAGTTTTAACAAACATCATTTTATTCCTCATCATAATATCATCCTTCAAAAACTCCTTATTTGCTCAGGGAAACCAAGGTTCATGTACTTTTGCTAACCCTCTCGCTGTCGGAAATTTCACTGATCCCTGGATCACTTTTAAAGATGGCTGGTATTATTGGTGTGAGCAGGATGGCGGTTTCCAGATTACAGTAGAAAGGTCTAAAAACCTACCTGGAACCTCTCCTACTCAGGATTGGACAAAAGTAAATGAGGACATTGAATTATTTACAGGAATCAAAAACCTGGATGTCAGCAACCTTATTTAAGGAGTTTATGTGATGAAAATTACTACTGGAGAAAAAACTATTATTAAAAGGATAATGAAAGAATATTAAGGATAAGGAGATCCAACTATGCTGTAAGAGTTCAACCAACCTTTCATAATTCCAACAATCACTATTCGCTCTGTACAATATTAAAACCAATGCTACTACACTGCCAGCAATAAATTACATGAATCGTAATGCACAAGACATACTCCATTCATGTAAAGAATGTGTAGAATTATGAACACCAAATTTATGTAATTTTAACCTCATTGGTACTGGTAAAATATTCCTGTATCAAAAGGTGTCCACAAGCTGGCTTTTTGACCACAACTTTTTAAC
>JACMRH010000072.1 GCA_014376535.1 Cytophagales bacterium
AATGGGAAAGTAAGGTTTAAAGACATGGTTTGGGTTGGTGCCTCTTACAGAAATCTTGATTCATTTACTGCTCTCTTTGGTTTCGTGATTGGTAAACAACTAGAGTTTGGCTATTCTTATGATTATACCATATCAAAAATTAATGCATATACATCTGGAAGCCACGAAGTTTTATTGGGCTTAAGACTTTGGCCAAGGGCCAGGTTAGATTGTCCTTCCAATTTCTGGTAGAATTTTATCTTTGAATTACGTTTTATTCCTTTATTAATTTATATTTGTATTCTTACCATTAAAAAGTTATTTGTTTATGAAAAAAGTATTACTATCAATTTTAACCTTGTGTGCAGGGTTATCCGTTCAGGCACAATTTGATAACGGCTACTTTCCTGAAAGAGGATATGCCATGGATTATGTTTCTGATGCTGCAAATGTTCAAAATGTTTACTGGTGGGAGCAAAGTAAGGATACTGTTGTGACCGTTAAGGTCGATAGTTTAAAAGTTCCAAGTACTTGTATAACAACAAGAAAACCATTTGTTTATAATTGGACAAGGACTGCAGGAGTTTCTGGTGATGTGGCTTCAGGCTTTGTAAGTTATACAATGAACCAGACTTATGGCAACTATGAACCGGTAGGTGTTGGGTTTGGTGAACACAAAATATTAGACATTTCAAAAGACAACGCCTATTTAGGGTTCAAATTTAAAAATACTTCACCCTATGATATAATTTTACAAGTAGGATTACAAGACTCTAATAAGAATATTATCAACTCTATGGTAATAATGAAATCTGGAGTTTATAGTCCAGAGTTAGTTGCCGGGAATTCCTATCATGAGCAAATCCAATTTACATTAAAAGCTGGTGGTTCTGTTGATACAATACTTAATTTTAATGAAAGTAGATACCCTGATTATACTCCTTACTATCCTTTGTATGCTAAAGGAAAATGTAATATTTCAGTGAATGATGATCCTGCTTTACCTAATCCAACCAGAGTTCGTAACTTTAACTATAAAATTTTATATGCTGTAACATTTACAGTAGTGGGTACAATTGTTCCTGGAGGCAATAAGGATGGTTATAAGCCTGCGCCAATTAATGGTGCAACTTTCCAGATATCAAAATTTAGGGTTGGCACGATGAATACTTTAGGTATTAATGATAATGATGAATTATATTCTACTAATGTACTTTCAGTTTATCCAAATCCTGTAAACAGCGGAATTTTAAACCTAAGTTCAATTGCTCTAAACATCAAAGTTTTAGATGTTCTAGGAAACATAATGATTACATCTCCTTCTGCTAAAGAATTAAATGTATCTTCTTTGAACAAAGGTGTTTACACTTTGCAGTGTTCTAAAGGAACTTCTCGTTTCGTTGTAGAGTAGTCTTTTAGAGTAATAACAAAAAAGGCTTGTCTTGATAAAAGACAAGCCTTTTTTTGCTTTAGAAGAAAAGATTTATTTTTAAACCTGGAGATTAGTAAAAATTGTTAATCTTTTAATAATCCATATAATATTAACCTAGTACCTTTTTCAAAGCTTCAAATGATTTCAATGCCTTGCCACTTAAAAGTGATTCTTTTGCCTTTTCCTGAGCATCAAAGATTGACATGGAAGGATTGGCACAATAAATTGCCATGCCTGCATTTGCCATTACAACTTCATTTTGAGCATCGGTGCCTTCGCCTTTTAAAATATTCATAAATATTTTTGCTGATTCTTCAATGGAATTGCCACCATGTATTTCTTCAGCAAATAATTTTTTTCTTCCAATTTCCTCAGGGGTCACAAGCTTCTCCGAAACATCTGTAATAATCTTAAAATTTCCTGTTAAAGAAATTTCATCATATCCATCTACAGAATGTATAACCAGGAAACGCTTGCTGCTGTGCTGATATAGATAGGCATATAGTCGGGCAAGTTCCAGGCTGTAAACACCTACCATTTGTTTACTTGGAAATGATGGGTTCACAATAGGTCCCAGAATATTAAAAAAAGTCTTTACTCCTAATTCTTTTCTTATGGGAGCTACATTTTTCATTGCAGGATGAAACAAAGGAGCGTGCATTATCGCTATTCCCGATGCATCCATACAATTTCTAAGAAGGGCAATGTCGTTGGTAAACTTAA
>JACMRH010000073.1 GCA_014376535.1 Cytophagales bacterium
ACCGCCCGACTTGATAACAGGTCGGGCTTTACTTGTTTAATCTTTACTTTATAAACTCTTAAAAAGTGGCTAATGAACTATTTATCAATTCATCTGCAAAAGAAGATAGAATTGCACTGGTACAGGATAAGAGGTTAGTCGAGTTCAATGTAGAAAGCAAAGGCAATAATTTTACGGTCGGGGATATTTATCTGGGAACTATTAAGAAGGTAATTCCAGGCCTGAACGCTGCTTTTGTGGAACTAGGTTATGAAAAAGACGCCTTTTTACACTATTTGGACTTAGGTCCTAATATTCGTTCGCTTATGAAATATGTGAAAGCAGTTCAGGGCAACGATAAAACAATTAATAACAAGCTTAATGGCTTTAAGCTGGAACCGGAAACTGATAAAACAGGGAAAATGGCCCAGCTTTTTACCAAAAACAATCAGATTTTAGTTCAGGTTGTAAAAGAGCCGATTTCAACAAAAGGACCAAGGCTCTCATGCGAACTTTCTCTTGCAGGAAGGTATATAGTTTTGGTGCCTTTTTCTAAATCAGTAAGTATTTCTAAAAAGATTGCTGACAAAGAAGAAAGAAACAGGTTAATAAAACTTATTACATCTATTAAGCCAGAAAACTTTGGTGTAATAATCAGAACGGTTGCCCAAGGAAAGGAAGTAGCTGAGTTGGATAAAGACATGAAGTCTCTTTTGAAAAAATGGGACGATGGTTTTAACGCTTTAAAAACTGCTAAATCTACTGATTTAATTATTGGTGAAATTGGAAGGGCTTCTTCAATCTTACGTGATCTTTTGAATGAAAGCTTTGATAACATTACTGTAGATTCAAAAGAGTTATACGAAGAAATCAAAGGTTACATAAAAACCATTGCTCCTGACAAAGAAAAAATTCTAAAGCATTACACGGGTAAAACTAAGATTTTTGAACATTTTGGTTTTGAGAAACAACTCAAATCGTTATTTGGTACTACCGTCAGCTTACCAAATGGGGGTTATTTAATCATAGAGCAAACCGAAGCTCTACATGTTGTGGATGTTAACAGTGGTAACAAAAGCACCCATGAAGAAAGCCAGGAAAGTACGGCCCTTTCTGTAAACCTTGATGCTTGTAAAGAGCTTGCAAGGCAATTTCGTTTAAGAGATCTTGGAGGAATTATTGTTGTCGATTTTATTGACATGAAAAATCCGGATCATCGAAATCAGCTCTTCGAAAAGATGAGGGACGAAATGGTTTATGACAGGTCTAAATACACAATCCTTCCTTTAAGTAAGTTTGGTTTGATGCAAATTACCAGACAAAGGGTTAGACAAGCCGTGCATGTAACGAACAATGAAAATTGTCCTACATGCAATGGGACAGGAAAAATAAGCTCAAGTATTGCTGTTACAGATATTATTGAAAATAATATTCATCATCTTATTACAAAGCAGAACGAGAAAAAAATTGTTATTACAATGCACCCTTTTGTGTACTCTTACTATACCAAAGGTTTGATATCAAAACAAATGCAGTGGTATTTAAAATACAAGAAATGGGTAACACTTATACCTGATACCACCCTTGCTATGATAGAGTACAAATTTTTAAATGATTTAGGTGAAGAAATAGAGTTAATGTAAATGAAAAAAGACTTTTCGATTTTGACACTTACAAAGGGAGGCTTCGGTCTCCTTTTTGTTTTCGCAACTAGTTTTTTGTATTCTGGATGTGATCAAAAGAAAGATAGAATAAACAGCGAAACAACGTTTTTCAACTTCTCATCAAAAGACGATTGTGATGAAGTTGATGTTTCCAAAACCAAGCAAGATATTAAAATAACGCGACTCGAAGATCAGATTATAGGTTTTAAAACTCAGGCTGATGTGGAAGGTTTTTTTAAGAGTTATCCTTCAATTGCAGGTAACTTTTTAATGGTGGATAAATATCCAAAAGGAGTCGTATCCAAAAATCTGTTTCTGCTTTCACAGGATACAGCCATCAAGGCAATGTACAGCCAGGTAAAGGAAAAGTATGGTGACATAAAAGATCTTGAACAACAGTTTAGCGAAGCTTTTGCCCATGTGCTCTACTATTACCCTGATTTTAAAATTCCTAAAATTTATACAATCATTTCTGGATTGGGTATAGAAACATTTGTTTCTGATAGTATTATTGTGTTGAGCCTCGATTATTTTATTGGACCAAAAGCAAAATACAAACCACGTGATCCGAATGGTCAGATTTTCCCTGACTATATTCTAAGGAGATATCAGAAACCATATATTGTTCCTGCTTGTATGCTTTATATTTCAAATAAATATAATAAAGTAGACATGCTTGATAATACTTTATTGGCTGAAATGGTCTATTATGGGAAAGCTTACAAATTTGTAAAAACGATGATGCCTTGTATTGATGATACTTTAATAATAGGCTATACAGGAGAACAAATGAAGAATACAAGGTCTCACGAAACTGTAATATGGGGACATTTGATAGAACGAAAAGCTATTTATGAAACCAGTCATTTCATCAAAACCAAATATACAGGAGAAAGGCCTTACACTGCTGAAATCGGTCCTAAATGTCCAGGAAAAATAGGAACCTGGCTCGGATGGAGAATTGTAGATAAATACATGCTTTCGCATCCCGATTCAAGTTTTCAAAATATTATGAAAGCTACTAATTCAAAGAAACTTTTTATTGAATCGAAATACAAGCCGGAAGATGTGAAATAGACACGGCATACTTTTATTACCGACAGGTAAAACTGTTAAGTTATGAAAAGGAATCTTATCTTATTTCTAATATTAGTCTTATCTCAGATTTGCAGTGCTCAAATGCTGAAATTTATGGTAAAAGACATTAAGACCGAGCAACCTATTGAAGGTGTTGAGGTTTTTTCACATGAAGCCCATGACAAAATCGCTTATACTTCTAAAAAAGGTATTGTAAAATTTGATGTTCGTAAGACTGATACATTAGTATTTTTCAAAAAGAACTTCGCACCTTTTTATTTGCAAATTGACCATAAGAATTTTGATACTATCAACCATGTTATTCATTTAAAAATGAAAATGGATGATAAAACTGTGGATAATAGGTTGCCAATGAAATTTAATAGTTTGAATACCAGCAATTATGACTTTGCCCATGATTCAACAATAAATAACGAAATAAAAATAACCAGGTATGAAGTTCCGGATTCTGATCCAGTTAAAGATAGATCATTTCACTTCGTTGAAATAAAACTGGACGAAAAATCTAATATAAGATCACCATATACAAGAAGATAGTCCCTGGTTGGGAACTATCTTCTATTTTTGATTATTAATGATCATGCCCGCCTTCTCCATGAACATGTCCATGAGAGATCTCTTCTGCGGTTGCATTTCTAACATCAACAATTTTTCCACTGAAAAGTAATTTTTCTCCGGCCAAAGGATGGTTAAAATCCATTAAAACATTTTCCTCATCAAATTCTAAAACAGTACCGTAAAAACGGTTTCCCTGATTGTCCTGCATTGGTAATTCTGCACCTTCTACCATTTCGTCTTCAGGCATTTCACCAAAAGCACCTCTAGGTATAGACACAACATTTTCTTCTACAACTAATCCATAAGCATCTTCAGCTTCTAATTCAAACTTAAAAGTATCTCCTACATTCAAGCCATTAAGATTATTGTCAAATGCTTCAAGAGTATGGCCATTGCCATGGATAAAAGCAAAAGGGTCTTCAACTGTAGCAGAATCAACTACTTCACCAGATTCAATTTTCAATTCGTAGCTTACAAGAACTACCTTATCTTTAGCGATTTGCATTTACTAAAATTTTATTTATTTCGTTTTAAACAAAGGTAAATGTACTTTTAAGGCTTTCCTAGAAGAAAATATCCAAAAATGTTATGGTAAAGAAAATTTTAAAGTGGATTGGCATTTTAATATTAACATTGTTGCTCGTTGTTAATATGTATGCGCTTCTGTCAGGTAAAACTTATTTTTACAAGGCATTGAGGTATAACCTGGCAAATGTTGATGATTACAAAATTTTTGATAATCGTACTATTAGCAAAAGTTCCAAACCACAGCCTTGGCCACAAGCCAAAAAGTATTCTCATCTGGAATTATCTCCTGAACTAAAATCTACTTTAGAAAAGTATAAAACTTTTGCTTTCCTGGTAGTTAAAAATGATTCTGTAATTCATGAGGAATTCCATGATGGTTATGGAAATAATTCCTTCTCCAATTCATTCAGTGTTGCCAAATCGATGATAAGTGTCTTAATAGGAGTTGCTATAAAAGACAATAAGATCAAGAGCATTGACGAGCCTGTTGGCCGCTATCTGGATGAATTTAATGATGGGGGCAAAGAAAGGATAACCATTAAACACCTGTTAACAATGAGTTCTGGTTTAAATTGGGACGAATCTTATGCAAGTCCTTTTTCTATGACCACTGAGGGTTATTATGGAACAGATCTTCCTCTATTGATGAAAAAAATGAGATCTGTTGAAGAGCCTGGTAAGTATTTTAAATATTTAAGTGGCAATACTCAATTATTAGCTGAGGTACTGAAAAAAGCCACAGGAAAAACAGTTTCAGACTACGCCCATGAAAAGTTATGGGAACCATTGGGAATGGAAAACGATGCTTTATGGTGTTTGGATAAAAAAGGTGGAGAAGAAAAAGCATTTTGCTGTGTTAATTCTAATGCACGTGATTTCGCCAGGATTGGATCCTTATATCTTCATAAGGGCAGTTGGAAAGCAACACAAATAGTTGATTCAGGTTATGTCAGTGAATCAATCACATCTGCAGATCTTAAAAATGTTGCTGATAATTCTTCAGTTAATTTTTATGGTTTGCAATGGTGGTTAGTTCCAGAAAATGCAGGTATAAAAGCTTTTTATGCAAGAGGAATACAAGGCCAATACATAATTGTTGTACCTGAGAAGAATATTGTTATAGTTCGTTTGGGTCAAAAAAGAGGTAATAAAGTAGGAGTGGAGCAATTAGAAGATGTATTGATTTACATACAAGAGGTTTGCAGGATTTTTAGTAATTAACGGCATGACCCGTAAAGAAAGATATAAAAATCTTATTACTTATTTTTCTGAACATCAGCCCACTGCTGAAACTGAATTATTATATACAAATGCTTATGAATTACTTGTAGCAGTGGTTCTTAGTGCTCAATGCACCGACAAGCGTGTAAATATGCATACTCCAAAACTTTTTAACGATTTTCCTGATCCCGAAGCTCTGGCAAAGTGCGATTATGATACTTTGTTCCCTTATATAAAATCAATATCATTTCCAGGAAATAAAACCAAACATTTACTTGGCTTAGCTAAAATGCTGGTGGAGAAATATAATTCAATTGTGCCTGAAACAATTGAGCAATTGCAGGAATTGCCAGGAGTTGGTCGCAAAACTGCCAATGTTATTGTATCAGTTATATATAACCAACCAGCTATGGCAGTGGATACTCACGTATTTAGAGTTTCAAAGCGCCTGGGATTAGTTGATAAAAATGCCAAAACACCGTTAGATGTTGAACTTGTACTTGTAAAGCATATACAGAAAGAATTTATTGCAAGGTCTCATCATTGGCTTATTCTGCATGGCAGATACATTTGTGTTGCCAGAAATCCTAAATGTGAAATTTGCCCTTTGACTGAATGGTGTAAGTATTTTGAGTCATTAAAAAAAGGAAAGACAGAATCTCATTCTGATGAACCTGGTGTTTTATTGCCACAAAACTTGAGTAAGAAGCTTCTTAAAAAATCTTAACTGGTTGATTTTTATGTTAATGATACTCAATAAAAGAAATTTGATTATATTTGCAACCCAATTTTAAAACAGGACGAGTTCCGCATAAACCCAGATCAAATGGCATCATCATCAGTAAAAATCAGGCTATCACGTAGAGGACGTAAAAAATTAGCTCTTTACGACATTGTAGTAGCCAATGCCACTTCGCCACGCGATGGCCGATTCATTGAAAAATTAGGAACTTATAATCCTAATACAAACCCTGCAACAATTCTATTTGACGAAGAAAAAGCGTTAAAATGGTTGTTGAACGGCGCAGAACCAACAGATACAGTTGGAAGAATGCTTTCTTACAAAGGCGTTTTGTTACGTAAACACTTACAGATTGGTGTTATAAAAGGTGCTATCACACAAGAAATTGCTGATGCACGCTACCAGGATTGGACTAAATCTAAACAGGAAAAAATAGAAGGTAAAGTTTCTACTCTTGCACAAAAAGCTCAAGATGCTAAATCTGCAAAATTTGCTGCTGAAAAAGTCGCAAATGAAGCGAAAGCTAAAATTGTAGCGAGCAAACGTAATGCTGCTTCTGCTGACCTGGAAGCCGCAGCTGTTGCAGCTGCTAAAGAAGCTGCTGGTGACACAGCTGAAGAAGTTGCTGACGAATCTGCAGTTGAAGAAGTTAAATCAGAAGAAGTTACAGCTGTCGCTCCTGAAGTAACTACTGAAACAGTTGTTACGGAAGAAAGCGAAAAAGCCGCAGAGTAATCTTATAGTATTTATTATAGAGAGGGGATTCGGAAACGTCTCCCCTTTTTTATGTTATAATGTGTTAACAATTCGGTAACATTGAATAAATATTGACATAATATTAGAGGGTAATTGAATGAAATAGTATCAGAATCCCAAGTATTTGAACATTAAAATTATATATAGTTTGCTTATAAGTGCCTGAACAGTAATGGTATATAAAATTTGTTAAAAATAAATTAACATTGGTAACAATTATGTAACATAAAGTTGTTAATTTCGTAACATAGATAAACGAAAAGAAATGATGAAACTACGTGTGTTATTTGGAGTGGCCGGGCTAGCACTGGTTATAACAGCATCAGCACAAACGGCGCTGATAAAAAAATTGGACCGTTATAGTAGTATAGTATCACAAGAATCTGATCTGATTCCTGCAAGTAGAAAAGAACAGCTTACAAGTTTGGCAGATATGATTATTTCTGCTAATCTAAAAGATGGAAATTCATCTTTGATATTTACAGATGAAACTAATTCGGGTGTGAGCCAAATTGCTCAAGCCTTTTTACAGGCTTCGATTGCTAAAAAGGGATTAGCTAAGGTTAATATATTTTCTGCAGGAAATACAGAAAGTGCAATTGATAAGCAAGCCATTGAATTATTAAAAAGTGCAGGTTTCTCAATAGAATGTAACACGAATTTTAAAAAGAACCCACATTATCTATTGAATTACTCATGGAGCGAGAATCGTATCATGTTGTTTTCTAAAAAGATGGATAATTTTCAAATTCCTGCAACAAATTTAATTGTTGTAAGCTTGGATGGAAATTCAGTTAATGACTCACCTGCAATAAATAATAAACAAAGCATTCCTTATGGTGTTGTGAATGAAACGACCCTAAAAGAAATTGCAAGAGAAATGTTTTTTATTGCCGAAAAAGTTCAAAACAATCAGTTACTATCTCATCAACAATAAGAACTATTAAATATCATTTAGAAGACCGTAAGTTTCTTACGGTCTTTTTTTTGTTATTATTGAGTTTAAAATTTACCATCAATAACATGACTGAAACCGAACTCGAGCTTTTGAAATACCCTATTGGAAAATTTGTTAAGCCTACAATTATTGACAAAACGTTCATAGATAATTCCATAAGAGCGATAGAATCTTTCCCATCTAAATTAGAAGCAGAAGTCATTTATTTAACAGATTCACAGCTTGATACATCTTACAGGCCAGAAGGCTGGACTATCAGACAGGTTGTGAATCATTGTGCAGACAGTCATATTAACAGTCTTGTTCGTTTTAAACTTGCCTTAACAGAAGATAAACCAATTATAAAACCTTATTATGAAGAGAGATGGGCGGAATTATCTGATAGCAAATCTATGCCTATAATTCCAGCTATTCAAATGCTTCACGGAATACATTCCAGATGGACTATTCTCCTAAAATCGCTTTCAGATAATGACATAAAAAAAACATTTATTCATCCAGAGCACGGCAAGGAATTCTCTA
>JACMRH010000074.1 GCA_014376535.1 Cytophagales bacterium
ATAGACTCATTTGTTACTTATTACCCATTCTACCAAAACCAGTTTGGTTTGTTGCAGAATTTTCTTTTTGGCAGACAGGGTTATGCTTCTACAAAGGTTGCGGCAAGGGGAATGATCATAACGACCTACGATATTTTGAAACATGAAATTCAGAACGAGAAAATATTTAATGTAGCAACAGGTTGGCAAATTGCTAAAGAGGCACAACCTCAGCCACCGGTAAGGTTGGTAAACCGTTTTTCTAATGCAGAAACTATTTTAAGAAATGAGAAAATAGATTTGCCCGGCCGTCATTTGTTGGAAACAATTCACTTTTTAACGGAAGCAGAAGTTGCTCCTACATCTTTGAGCAATATTGTAAAAGGATATATAAAAGCACCGGAAGACTTCCATGCTTCACAGGCGATAATTACCAAAGCTCTTGTCGCATTGGTTGAACATAAGATATTGCTGCTCTCCAACGGCACTTATCGCATTACTTCTGATATCGAACAACGGTTACTGGATGAAATGAACCAATACCCTGTTCAGATTTTCAAGAAAAAACAGCAAGTGATTGCAGCTTTCAAAAATGCTGCTTTCATCAAGGCATTGGGTAAGATCAGTGATAATAACACACCTTATGATTTCTATATAACATCTGACAATGATGATGAATTAACCAATCCGGGGTTAAAACAGCTGAAGCTGAAAGTAAAAAGTCTTTACAGTTATGGCGATGATAGAAGTGAAGACATAGAGCAAATAAAAACGCAATTCCAAAATGACAAGGATGTAATCTGGCTTGCACCTGAAAGCAGTCATTTCAAAGAGATAGACAGGTTGCTTGAAGAAATAGAGCGTATTAAATACTTGGAAGATAAATATCAGGATCCTAAATCTGATGAAGCAATTATTGTCCGGGCATTCCAGGCGGAACGTTCTACAAAGGAAAATAGGCTTAAAGAATTGGTAGAGCAGTCTTTGGTAGAGGGTAACTCAATCTATTTGTATAACACAGCCCAGTTAGATAAAACCAATTGGCAAACTACCGTGAATGGGCTGCAAAGACAGGTCATTAATAATGTGTACAGACAACGCCTGTCAGCTCAATTATCTGATGCCATTGCGGACCGCATCATTAAAGAAGGAAACAACCAACGCCTGCATACTTTCTTTACCGGGGAAGCTGCGGATTTTCAGTTTTTCGATGCACAAGGCATTTTCATTGGGGAATCACTGAAGCCGGCAGAACAGATCTTATTTAAGATAAGAAACACGTTTGTTGATGGTGCAACACTTGAAAAGGACCTGGAGATACCCCCTACCGGTTTTAGCTTTGGTACGGTAATAACTACTATTGCAGCTTTAATGCGTGGAGGGAAAATAATGGCAAAGCACAATGGTTCTGAAAAATTCTCCTGGAAAGATGATGGCGTGGCAGCGATGTTTGGTAACGCAAGAGAATTTAGAAAGGCTTCTTTCAAGGCTATTGCAAAGTCGTTAAATACCACTCAAAAAAACAGCATAGTTACTGCTTTGCAGGAAATGGAATGTGAAACACATACCGGTAAAAAGATCGATTGGAATACCAACGATTTTGATCTTGTAAATGCTGTTAGGGAACTGGCGAAGCGCTTTTGTGATAAGGTGGATGATATGAAGCGGCAAAATAAAGATTTTGATGCCTTATTCAGCAACCTTGAAAACAGTAAAGATCAATTAGGAAATTTCACCGGTGCAGTAAGCGAAGCAAATTACATTGATAAGGCAGAAAGCTACCTTACTGAAACGGATATGTTTGCTAAAGCTGTTAAAGAAATAGTAGATGCAGAAAAATTCATTCGAAATAACCTGGATAAAATACGCCAGTGGAAAACCTTTGCTGACGGTGTTTCGGATGAATTAACTAAGGCAGCCAAGGCAGATGAAAACATTGCTATACTGGTTCCTACTTTCAATAGTTTGTACAAAGGTGAAGTGGTGAAGAACTTTAAATCATTACAGGATACGGTTCAGAAAATTAAGGATGCTTATTTTATATTGATGCAGGCTGCTGCTACAGATATGGCTGCTAATTACAGCACTCTGCAAAAAGATGCAGATGTTTTGCTGAAAGAAATAGCAACGTTACCTGCAGGTTTAAATGATGAAGCAAATGCCAAGGCGAATAACATTCTGCAATACGCTTCACAGCGAACTTTTGCCTCTGTAGATTTTGACTATGATGTAAAGGACAAGCAAACAAGGTTCACCTATTCAGAAATGCTGTCCTTTATCCAACTGTTTAATAGTTATAAAACTGATATAGAAATTATTAAGTCGGGGCTCATTAAATCGGCTCCACCAAAGCCAACACCGGGAACAGCAGCAACCCCTACCAAAAAAACTTTCTCAGCTACTTTACCGGGTAAGAAGGTAAAAGTGAGTGAGTATAAGATTTGGTTGCAAAATGAATTGCAAAAAATATCAGGCGCTGAAGCCGATGATGAAATTGAAATAAATTAATTATGGATAGAAGTGCATTTCAGGAAAGATTGGTTGGTTTATTTTTAAGGCTCAATGGATATTTTCAAACTGGGTATATGCCTCACTCTGAGATTTGGGGCCATAACGGGACTGACTTTGATCGTGTAGGAATTCGTTTTCCATTACATTCTCAATCAGAAAGAGGCGAAATATATTCAGATCATTTAGATATCCAAAAAGATGCAATCGATATAATAATAGCAGAGGTGAAAAACGCTACGATGAAATTTAATGATGCTATTAAATCAGTTAACAACAGAAGTGATATTAATATTACTCAGCTTTTAAGATGGTGCGGTTTATTTGAAGAGAATGAACTTATTAATCTGACCGTGCAGTTTTTGAACATTACAGATAATGATGCTTTAGCCGTTAATGAATCATTTGCTAAAATAGAGCATAATAATCGGTTTGGTGCGATAACCATTCGACCCATTATATTTTCTATTGAAACGGCCCATGCAGAAGGTGAAAATATCATGTTCATTAACGGGATAAACATAATTGAATACCTCTGGGAATGTTTATGTCCAGATGAAAAAAGAGTTGATTGTTCTACACGCTATCCATTCAAAAATTGGGGTTTTGAATATGCAGATATAGTGGGTTACATTAAGGAAAGACATATAAGGGGAGAAGCTATTCCCACTACATCTGATTTATACAACGCCTTTAATATTTAAATAACCAATGAAGCTATCTGATCATACCGAACACATACGAAAACTAATTGACTCCGCTTTCAGGAACAGATTGGGGCGTATGGGCATTACGGTAAATAAGTATACAGCAATTGAAGATGTTTTAAAAGAACACCGAGAGGACCGGGAACGAGTTGAGACAATAAGAGAAGTGTTTATTGAAGAAACAGGAAGCATAGCCGAAGCTTATGAAAAATTGGTAGAGGAATTTACCTTCACTTTGTTCAACCGCCTGGCTGCATTAAAAGTAATGGAGGCCCACACACTACATCCTGAAATTGTTACCCGAAGAAGCCAGCACGGTGATCGTTCTTTTGCCCACAAACATTGGTTAGAACAAAACCCGGATGGGCGCAGTGAGGAAATGGAAGGGTTGGTTCGTTTTGTGGAAGATCAATTGGCTTCATTGGCTACAGATATTCCTTTGTTTAGTCCACAGCACCCTTATCATTTATTGCCTACTGCCATTGAGTTGAGCGGCATAATGAATGCCTTTAATCAGGTGGAAACAGATACACAGGTAGATGATGACATCTGGCAAAGCGATGATGTGCTGGGATGGCTATACGAAAGCTATAACAATTACAAAAAAGCAGCCCATAAAGAAAGCGGCGACAAAACCGAGTTTAATAAAGTAAGCATACAAAGCCAGGTATATACACCACGTTGGGTGGTGAAGTTTTTAGTGGATAACAGTTTGGGCAAGCTATACCTTGAAATGTACCCTGATAGTGATATTAAAAACCGCTACAAAATTGCCAATGCACCCAAAATGAGAACAAGAGAACCGAAACCATTGACCGAAATTAGAATGATTGATCCTGCTACTGGTAGCGGTAATTACCTTTTGTATGGCTTTGATCTGTTTTACGATTTATATACCGACCAGATTGAAAACTATGGTGCAGATTATGATGACCGGAAAATTGCTGAACTCATCATTGCAAACAACCTGCATGGGGTTGACTTGGACGACCGTGCCATACAGTTGGCGCAATTAGGCTTGTACATAAAAGCGAAGCGAAAAAAACGTTCTGCAAAAATTGATCACTTTAATATTGTAAGCTCCGATTTCTATTTGCCGGAATACGATGCCGTAAAACATTTGTTTGAAAGCGAACAACCACTGAGCCCGGAACTGGAAAAAATTGTAACTGATCTTTGGGCCGATTTGCAACAAGCCTACAAGTTTGGGGCTCTGTTACTCCTCGAAGAGAAATTCAGTATGCGTTTACATGGCCTTGTAGATAGAGAGGCAAAAGGCCTTACACTTTTCTCAGAAAGTACGTTGGCAAACTATGAAAACTTTAGGGATAACTTTTTTACCAACCTGCAAAAAGCAGTAGTACAAAACACGGCTAAGCAAGGGCAAACCTTTTTGAATACGAAAACCCTGGATGCCATTACGTTTTTGCAATTGCTTACGCAGAAATACGATGTGGCAGTTGCCAACCCACCTTATACAGATAGTGCTGATTTTGGACCGGAGTTGAAGACTTTTTTAGATGCAAATTACCGGCAGCCATATAAATTTAATTCAAACTTGTACGCTTCTTTCATAAAGCGGTGTTGTGAATTAGTTGATGAAAAAGGAAAAGTTGCTTTGGTGCATCCGCAGACTTTCATGTACATAAAAACATTTGAAGATGTTCGCAAATACTTGTTAGATAAAATGCACATAAGCCTTTTTGTTGAGTGGGGCTATTTAGGAATGTTTAACCCTACAGCTCGGGTAGATGCTTCTATGTATGTATTAGAGAAAGAGAAATCTGAAACTCCAATACAATTTATAAAGTTAAATGACCTTTATGAAGGGAAAAGATATGAGGCCTTATTCCAAACTTACGATGACTTACTAGCTAATAAGCCCAACAACTACAGTATTTCGCTTAATCAAGAAAAACTAAAAATCATTAAAGGTTGGCCATTTATTTATTGGATTAGTGACGGCTTTAGAAAAAAATTCGAAGAAAAAGGTTTGGATGAATTTGTAGAAGTTGCGCCAGGTCTTCAAATTGGGGGAAATGAGATATTTCTTAGGTTTTGGTGGGAAATCGACAATAACGAGATATTAAATGAAAAAGATAAAATAAAAAAGAAGTGGGTTAGTTATGCAAAGGGAGGGCCATTTAATAAATGGTACGGAAATATATGGTTGGTAATAAATTGGAGAAATGATGGAGAAGACTTAAAGAAAAAAAAGGAGAGAGATTTACAAGAAGGTAGGATAACAGCAAATAACGCAAAAATATGGAAAGAGAGTTTTTATTTTAATGTAGGAATAACATATTCTCCTAGCGGTTCTAAAGGGCCATCTTTTAGATTATTACCCAATAATCATATTTTCGACATAGGAGGTGCCTCAATCTTTCCTAAAATTGACTTTTACAATAATCTCAATTACTTGTTGGCGTTCCTAAATTCCAATCTAACCTTCTATTTATTGGAATGTTTCAATCCAACCGTCAATATACAAAGCAGCGATTTAAAAAGAGTTCCTTTTGTTAAACCTCCCATACTTATTGAAGATAATATTTCTGTTTTGGCAGAAGAAAATGTAGCAATTAAGAAGAAGCTTAATTCATTCCGATTAATCGAGAAAAATTTTGAAAGAAGCCCAGTTTTTTTCAATTCGGATGTAGCACTAAAAAACCGGTTGCTAACTTATCTCAATTTTGAAAATGCTCAAACAGTTCAGGTATTGTTGAATGAAGGCATCATCAATCAACTTATCTTCAAAGTATATGATCTTAGCATAGAAGATAGGATGCAGGTAGAGGCGAAAATGGGCAAGTCTGTTGCTGAACTGCCTATATTAGAAATTGCCTATAAAGCCTACCTATCAGAAAATACACTTGAACAGGAAATAGTAAAAACACATATTGCCAGTCTCGAAGTAACAGAATTTGATATACAAAAAGTTCAGTCAATTAAATCTGATTTTGGATCTTTGTATCAAAGCAATAATGACCTTGAAGAATTTTGCATCCGTCACCAGGTAAATCCTATTAATGTTTGGTATTGGTTTAAAGAAAGTAAGGTATTGCCACAAGCCCGTGCAGCCGAAATTGCACTGGAGTTTTTAGCAGATGCGTTCCGTACCATACTTATGGAAGATGAAGATGGTATTGTACCCTTGGTTGGCTTACCGGGTGAGCCACGTTTAATGGATCGATTTGAAGAGTATTGTTTTAGCAGAGGTTTTACTTCCGCACAAATCATGCAACTAGATGCCTTGGTGGGCCGCCCCATCAATGAGTATGTAGAGCATTATTTTTTCAAGAATTTCAGCGATCATCTTAACCTGTTTATGTACCTGCCCAAAACACCATTCATCTGGCATCTCAGCAGCGGTGAGCATCAGGGGTTTGAAGTATACATCATCATTTACAAATGGAACAGAGATAGTTTGTATAAATTAAAAAGCAGTTACCTCAGCAAACGAACTGAAAGCCTGCAATACCGTTTACAGCAAATTGCAGATAGCACCAGCGGCCTGGCACAAACCGAAAAGGAAACCATACGCCTGCAATTGCAGGAAATAGAAACCTTCGCCAAAAAGATAGATGCATTGATAGCAGAAGGCTATGATCCTAAACTGGATGACGGTGTAGGTAAAAACATTGCACCACTTCAGGCAAAGGGAATGTTGAAAGCGGAAGTATTAAAAACAACAGGTGGAACTAAATCACAATTACAGAAATATTTAAATGCAGATTGGTAAAATCATAATATGACAAAAAAGCAAAAATTTCTCACGCTGTTTAAAAATAGAAGTTTTTATCAACTTTATAATATTGGCGGTTATTTAGATGAATTATGCGGTTTACTAACTGAGCTTGAAATAGATAATTTAATGCAACTAAATGTGCAGTTTATAAGAACTTGTTCTCCTTCGTCAACAGTTCTTCTACAAGATTTAATTGTCAATGGGTGTCTGACTATCATAAATGTTGATGTAGAACAAAAAAAAGTATTCCATCCAAAAGAATTCATCGCTATTCTCCTTCATGAAATAGGCCATGTTTTTAATCCTCGACTTTCAGGTATCGATGCAGAATATGCAGCTGATAATTTTGTGAAAACTAAAGGATATGCCTTATCGATTAAAAGTGGCCTTGAAAGAGGATTAAAATATAATTTTAGTGGATTTGAACAAATTACTTGTGGTTTACGAATTGATAATCTTCTGAAATCAAAATAAGGATTCATGACAGAACAATGGCTCATACAGGATATTAAAAAATTGTTGCAACACCGTAACCGTGTTGTACTACTGGACCCCACAGGCCAGTGTAGTTTTGCTTTGCCTATTCTGCAACAAAACCATATTACTGTAATTCAAACAGATAGAAGCATTACTGAACAATGGCAGCAAGAGAAAGAAGAACTGATGTTACGTCATGAAGCTGAAACAACCTTTAAAGATTCGCCTGTTGTTTTTTATGTTACCCGTCCGCAAGATAAGCTCAGTTTCCTTTTTGATTATTGCTTTACACATGGCTGCCTCGATCTGAGCCGTCCCCAAGATTGGTTAAAGAAAAAAATATTTACTCATGCCGGTTTGCAAGTACACTTAGATAACCCAATGTTGCTTACAGCAGCAAAATTGGGCATTGGTAAAGACCTTGCCTGGTGGAAAAAGATAGTGCAGAATTTAGAGGAAATAATAAATCTGGATGATGAATTATTGCCATTTGTACACAACCCTGATGCCTATTTAAATACCAAGGATGCAGATATAAGGAGATTGTTTGAAGAAAAACTGCATGAGTTATTAAGTCAGCAATATATCAGCAAGCCGCCAAAAACATTGGCAGATGAAGTAGTGAAAAGAATGTTTGATGGTTTGGTAAATAATGAAATTTCTGAAACGCTGTTGGCTTTGTACTATAAATGGGCCGACAGCGCAACTTACTGCCCTTCGTTAGAAACATATATCCGTAACTATAAATTAAGCGGAATTGCAAACCCCTGGAATGCCCATCCTGATCATTGCTTTGAAAAACTTGACCTGCTTGCTTTAAAACAAATTGCAGAGAACGTCCGGGATAAATCATTTGTCAGCGATAAACTACAAAAACTAAAGAAGCGGATTTTCTCATCCAAGGCTCAACTTTTTCTACCTGCATGGTGGCAGGATGTATGGTCTTTATTTCATGCCAATACCAATCCACTATCAGCCTGCAATAACCTGAATGCTTTTATAGAATATTATACCGGCACATTCTCCAATGTAGATAGAGCCATTCGGAATCTGTACGAATTCTTTTTAAGCGACACAAACATCATTCGTCCTTTGCAGGAATACTATGAAGGCTTTAACCATTTGTTGCTTCAAACATGGTTTGGTTTTTATTCAGAATACAAATCAGACCAGCAAGGTTATTTGCCAAAGCTATTTTCTGCCGCAAAGCCTAAAACAGCAGTCATTGTTGGCGATGGTGTGCGGTATGAAATTGCAGACTTTGTAGCCACGGAATTGCAAAAACATTTCAAGGTAGATAAGCAAATCATGATGGCCGATATGCCATCTGAAACAGAACACAACATGAGTGCCTTGTATGTAGGTAATAAGAATGTTCTTCCCTTGCATAAAGACCGTGAAGTAAGTCTGACGCAAACAACGGGTAAAGCTATTGTTTATATGCCGTTGGAACAATTGAACTATGGTACAGCAGCCGATTACCTTGTATTAACTTACAAAGACATTGATAGTGCCGGAGAAAAATTACAACAGGCTGCCATTAAGTTATTCTCGGAGTTTGAAGCAGTGCTGGTTGATAAAATTGCCTTGCTGTTAAATATCGGATATCAGGAAGTTTACCTCATTACCGATCATGGTTTTGTACTCACAGGTTTATTGGATGAAGCAGACAAGATAGACCCGAATGCAACCGGGAAGAAAGAAGTGCATGAACGTTTCCTTCGCACAGAAGATAAACAAACTAACATCGAATGGTTAGCTTTTGAAGAACCTTATGCAGAGTACAAATATGTGTATGCAGCAAAGAATCATCGACCATTCAAATCTAAAGGTGTGTATGGTTTTTCGCATGGAGGCTTTACACCCCAGGAAATTATTATTCCAAAATTCAAGTTTTCCAAAATAAAATCCCAAACGTCACAGTTAGAGGTTTTCATTTCCAACAAAACTGATTTAAATGAAGTGCCAAGTGAATTATTTATAATCAGGTTAGATGCTCCTAAAGCACCAACTGATTTATTTGGTGGTGTGAGAAAAGTGCAGATAAAGTTATATGCTGGCAATAAGGAATATCAGAGCAGTGACATAATTTCCATTGATGCCAATTCGATCATTGATAAGGAATTTTCCTTTAGTAGTAATTTACAAGTACAGGCAGTGCTCATTGATGCAGCAACACAAGAACAACTGGATACAGCAATTATAAAAAAATCAAACCTCCGTGATCTAGGAGGCTTATAATAAAATGAAACAACATGATAGTATTAGACGACTTAGATAAAAAAGCTTTAGACCACTTCAGGGGCTTTGTTGTAAAGAAAGACCTAGTGGGCATCATCAAAGGTGGCGCAAACGTTCCTGCATTTGTATTGGAATATCTACTGGCTAATACTTGCAGTACTGAAGATGAAGAAAAGCTTAAAGAAGGCATGGAGAATGTAAAAAAGATTCTTCGTGACCACTATATCAATCCGGAAGAAAGTACACTCATACAATCAAAGCTGCGTGAAAAAGGTAGGTACAAAATCATTGACAAGATTTCCGTTGAACTCGATCCGCAGAGAGACCGCTATTGGGCTAATATCGCTAACAGCAATATTAGAAAGGCAAACATTAGTGATGAACTGGTGCGTACCCATGAGAAACTAATGCTTGGTGGCATTTGGGCCATCATAGAAATGGAATATGATCCGATGATTACCATAGGCTCTGTGGTATTTCCATTTGTAGTTAGAGACATTAAGCCAATTCAGTTATCCAATTTTGACAATACTAAGATTTCTGATAAAAGAAAAGAGTTCACCAAAGACGAATGGAAAACCTTGCTACTCCGCAGTGCAGGTTATGAACCACAAAGTGAAGGATTTGATGACCGAAAGTTGAATCTTTTATTGTGCCGCTTAGTACCTCTGGTAGAAGCTAATTTCAATATGGTTGAGTTAGGTCCAAGGGCATCAGGTAAATCTTATATCTATAAAGAAATTACACCCTATGCGATTTTGATTTCAGGTGGCCAGGGTTCAGTAGCTCAGTTATTCGTCAACAACACTACAGGCCGTGTTGGTGCTGTTGGTTTGTGGGACGCCATCTGCTTTGATGAAAGTACTGATAAGTTATTCAAAGACCGTGATGCTATTCCTTTGATGAAAGATTATATGGAGTCCGGTTCTTTTTCAAGAGCAAAAGGAGGTGAGATTTCAGGTTCTGCTTCAATCATATTGAATGGTAACATCAATCAGCCTGTTGAAACTGTTTTGCAAACTTCACATTTGTTCAGCCCATTATCAGATGAAGTGAATTACGATACAGCCTTTTTAGATCGAATTAATTTATTCTTGCCTGGGTGGGAAATAAGTAAATTCAGTCCTAAGAATTTCACAAATCATTTTGGTTTCAGTACAGATTTCTTTTCTGAAATTCTTAAATCGCAAAGGAAGACCACTTATTACGATGCCATTGATAATTACTTTACGCTTGGTGCTCATCTCAAACAAAGAGATTCAAGATCTGTACGAAAAATAGTGTCAGGCTTTATTAAGCTGCTGCATCCAGATGGAATTTATAACAAGGAAGA
>JACMRH010000075.1 GCA_014376535.1 Cytophagales bacterium
ATTACATACATAATAATCCATTACATGAAAGATGGAATCTGGCGATTAGACCTGAAGAATATAAATGGTCATCCGCTGAATTTTATCTGACTGGAACGGTTCGTTTTGGCTTCCTTACTCATTATTCTGAAAGATTTTAATATGTTCTGTGTGCCACAGACCATGGAGGGGAGATTTTAATATGTTCTGTGTGCCACAGACCATGGAGGGGAGAGATAACGCAGATGGAAACTAAGCGCTAAATGGATGAAAAAAACCTTGCAACATGGGTTATAAAACTTGCTGACTACAAAGAGGTAAATGAAATCTTAATCCCAACCTCCTTTGATGTATTATGGCGACTTGAAAAGGGAGATTTTAGTTATGCCAGGTTTAATTTGAAGAATATAGAGTATAATAATCCCAAAGCATTTTAAGGTCTTAACAACTATGAATAAAATTCAGGAAGCGCCAAAGGGAAAGGAAACGCTAAAATGGCTTGGACCTGCTTTTATCTGGATGTTATCAGCAGCAGGATCCGGAGAATTATTGTTCACTCCAAGAATCGGTGGACAATACGGCTACATGCTTTTGTGGGCAATGTTAATCGCCGTAGGCTTTAAATGGTTTATCAACAAGGAAATAGGACGATACACCGTATGCGCAGGAGCTTCAGTTTATCAGGGATTTTCTCAAATCGGAGGCTCATCAAACTGGATTGTATGGTTTATAATTGCTCCTCAGGTACTTGCTTCAGTAACCATGATTGCTGGCCTTACCGGGGCTGCAGTAACCGCTCTTGTATTGATTTTAAATTGGCAGCTATGGTTGCTGTCAGGAATTATATTGGCGGTATCTAGTATTATCATTGTAGTAGGTAAATATAAATTGCTTGAAAAGGTCTTAATTCCTTTTGCGATTATAAATTTCACGGCCATCATCATTGCAGCTCTCAGCATTAAACCGGATTTAAGTCAGATTGCTAAAGGCTTTGCATTTAAGATGCCAGACAATGTAAAGTATGATGAATTACTCCCTTGGTTAGGCTTCATGCTAGCAGGGGCATCAGGTCTTACCTGGTTTTCGTTTTGGATACAAGCCAAAGGATATGGTTCATCAGGAAAAAAACCAGCAAACCCTATAAATGTTTTTGAGCTAAAGGAGCCTGAGAAAGAAGTCTTAAAAGGTTGGATCAGGCATATGTCTTTGGTGAATAACATTGCTGTATTAGGTGTCCTTTTTGTTGCACTGGCGTATATGATTTTAGGTACTGAGCTATTATTGCCCAAAGGGCTTGTACCTGAGGAAAACAAAATTGCAGAGACGCTGGGTCAGATGCTGGGGGAAATTTGGGGCAAAGCAGGCTTTTGGTTTATGATAGGAATAATTTTCATCACCTTCTTAAGCACCATTTTATCTAATCTTGATGGATATGGACGAATGTTTGTGGATGGTATCGTTATAATATCACCTAAAAAGTCTTCAGGCATAACTGCCAATCCTGAATTACTTAAAAAGATAATTGTAATCTTTTTTTTAACAGTAATACCTTTTTTGATATATGTAATAGGAGGCCAGCCAATAAGTCTTTTGAAATTGGCAGGTGCAATTGAAGCGATCCATATCCCGTTTGTGGCAGTATTTATTCTCTACCTTAATTTGAAAAAACTGCCTGATGGCTTAAGGCCAGGAATTATTTCTATCATCGGTACTTGCCTTGCAGGCTTGTTTTTTGGTGCTTTCGCCGTGGCTTATATTCTTCAAATCAGCGGGACACTATCATAAGATTAGAGTAAATCTTATGATAGCTATTTTAAGAAGACGGAAAAGTAAATACACTACGAAACTGTTACAGAAGTACTTAAATCCTTTTAAATAAGGTTCCTTATAGATTTAAATCTCGAAGAGAACCATCTCCATGGTCTGTGGCACACAGAACATTAATAATTACACCACGCTCTTTGCTACACCGATCATTGCACCATGGTCTGTGGCACACAGACCATTCATTAAGAATCTGGCGATTAGACCTGAAGAATATAAATGGTCATCCGCTGAATTTTATCTGACTGAAACGGATCGTTTTGGCTTCCTTACTCATTATTCTGAAAGATTTTAATATGTTCTGTGTGCCACAGACCATGGAGGGGATTACAAACAACTTGTTGGACGGGCGTATAGTTTAGATCTGTGAATCATGTAAATACTTTCTGTAATTGTGTAAAACATGCCTGCTTTAATAAGCTCATATTTGAACAGCAGAACCTATAAGCATGACAAATTTATCTCAACATATTATCTGGCCTTGTACCGACCCTTTAAGCCCTTATTTTAGAAAGGTTGCTTATTTCAGTATGGAAGTAGCAATTGACCAGTCATTGAAAACTTATTCAGGTGGCCTTGGGTTCCTGGCAGGTTCTCATTTGCGCTCTGCCCACGATCAGCAGCAGAATATTATCGGGATAAGTTTGTTGTGGACCAAAGGATATTACACCCAAAACCGTGCGGCAGACAGAGGCATGCAAGTTGATTTTGTGGATAGCATCTATGCTTTTTTACACCAGACCGGTATTTCATTCACAGTAAATGTACATGGTCATGAGGTTGTTGTAAATGTGCTTTTACTTGCTGCTGAAACCTTTGGAACTGCTCCGGTCTTTTTTCTTACAACAGACATTCCGGAAAATGATTACCTGTCACGAACAATTACACACCGGTTATACGATCCCAATACAGCCACCAGAATATCACAATCCATTATTTTGGGTATTGGTGGTGGACGTTTACTGGATATTCTGGAAGAAAAAATTGATGTCTACCACTTGAATGAAGGACATGGGCTTCCATTGGCATTTTATCTATATGCCAAACATAAAAGTGTAAGCGAAGTCGCCAAACACCTGGTTTTTACAACACATACACCAGAATTAGCAGGGAATGAAGAACATGAGCTTAGCCTTTTAAACGAAATGAACTTCTTCAATGGTTTGCCATTGGAAGAAGTAAAACAAATCTCACACCTGAAAGAGGATCGGTTAAATTATACATTAACTGCGCTACGGCTCAGTCGCAAGGCCAATGCTGTTTCGAAAATACATGGTTTGGTCGCAAACAAAATGTGGAATGTAAATGAAAAGGTTTGTCCCATTATTTCCATTACCAACGCCCAAAACAAGAAGTACTGGGTGGACGAAAAGTTAGACAAGGCTTTCCAGGATAACAACAATGTTCTTTTGATGGAAAGAAAAAAGGAATTGAAAAAAGAGCTGTTTAAAGTTGTTTCGGACCAGACGGGCCAGATCTTCGATCCTGAAATTCTAACAATTGTTTGGGCAAGACGATTTGCCGGGTACAAAAGAGCCACCTTGTTAATGAAGAATTTTGAACGGTTTAAGCACTTAACTGTCAGGACTGATAATCCTATACAGGTTATCTGGGCTGGAAAACCATATCCTGAAGATTGGGATGGAATAAACACGTTTAATTATTTGCAGTCTTCAACCCAGGGCCTTACCCGTTGCGCAGTATTGACGGGATATGAGCTTGAACTTTCCGCTTTGTTAAAGAAAGGTGCAGATGTTTGGCTTAATACTCCAAGAATGACCAGGGAAGCATCCGGGACAAGTGGAATGACCGCTGCGATGAACGGCGCGATCAATTTTTCAGTACAGGATGGCTGGGTGCCGGAATTTGCAAAGCATAATGAAAACGGGTTTTATTTACCTGTTACAAGTTCCGAATTGCCATTGGAAGACCAGGATAACATTGACAATAACAACTTAATGGCCATGTTGGAAGGAGAGGTGATCCCTACTTATTACGAACACTCAGACAGGTGGCTGGAAATGATGAAAAAATCCATGAAGGACATTTATCCTGCCTTCGGATCAGACAGGATGGTCAATGAATATTTTGAAAAACTGTATGCATTTGTTTCTATGGAAAACTGAAAGCTCAGGCATTATACATTTTAAAAACTGCGATATGTGTAACATTCTTCCATACTCGGGCATGGATTTACGAGCAGTTTTGAGAAAGGGAGCAAAGGCAAATACCAGTTGGTAGTGATGGAAAAGAGCTGGCAGAAGCTTAAATCCAGTATCAGGGAAATAACACGCAAAACCAGCCCGATGGGTTTCGATGAACGGGTTTCCAAACTGAAAGAGCTACAGAGGGGCTGGATAAATTACTTCCGTTTAGGAAGTATAACCAGCAAACTGAAAGTTCTATTTCCCTGGCACGTGTCCTCACGTGACAATTACTGCTCTGGCATGTGTCCTCACGTGGCAGCTCAAAACTCTACCCTAATATCTTTTAAAAATTTAAACTCATTTACACCCTTTTCATAGAAGTTAGCAGAGGAATATTTATAAGCATAAGGTTCAGAAACAATGCTCCAATGCTCTGCTAATGGATTATTATGAATATATTCAAGCTTTTGCAGAGCTACTTCTTTTGTATAAAGATGTATTGCCAAGGAATCTCTTTGCCAGAATTCATAATTTTTATTTACTGCTTCTACTCTGAATTTTGATAACAGCTCTGGATATTTGTCTTTTATTAATTGTTTAAAAGTATGAGCAGTGTATTTTAGAAACTACCCCTGTGCCGATTCTTTTCCATTCAATTTTTTTGTCCTTCAAATCAAATGAATATGGTTTGGCATCAGGACAAAAGCAAAAACATCTATATTCCCTTCCTTTAATATTCTAAAGAAGAAATAATTACATCTTTAAATTCATCTTCCATTAATAGTTGCTGCCAATTATTGATAGTTGCTGTCCAAAAGTAAATGTTCCCTATCTCGATATAGGATTTCCTTTTATAATCAAATACTTTCTGTTGCATTAAATAAAAATATTAACGCAGTATGAAAGATCAAAGAGTTGTCACGTGAGGACACGTGACAAGGCGGAGGATACGTAACCGATTGAGATACTGCATCTGGCACGACTGGAAAAAGCCAGAACGGAAGCGCAAAAACCTGATACGCTTAGGAATAGAGCAAGGCTTGGCGTATGCTTACAGCAGAACAAGAATGGGAGGATGGGCTGTCGCCCAAAGCCCTATCCTTGGAACTACCATTACTGTAGCAAAGCTGGCAAAAAGGGGATACGAAAGTATGGTGGAGTACTACCAAAAAGTAAGTCCCATGTTCAATGAACCGCTGTATACGAGAACCGTACGTACAGTGGTGTGAGAGGCGAACCGTAGGCTAAAGCCTACGGCCGTCTACTCGATTGTGCGTCGTTTTTATTTTTTTAGTCCCATAAATTTCCAAAAATTAAATTTTTGCTTGTCAGTTTGGGTGTTTTTTTCTTTGAATAGACTTTCTAATTCCTTATGGGATTTTATCTCTACTTTTTGTCTGTCAGTCACTACAATACCATAATGATTACCAACATTTGAATTAATTCTTTCAAATTTTCCAAGTGAAATCATCTTTTCATTTATTCTGACTCCATCTGCATAATCTACATAGATGTCCACAGGCAATGGTTGATAATTGGGTGTTGATTTTATAAATCTAGTAAAAAAGTAAGGGTCTAAATCTCCAAATTCAAGCCCAAAAACAAGAGGTACTTCAATTATTTGTCGCGTTTCATTATTTTCAAATCCACAGTGAAATCCGTGAATAAAATACTTCCAATTCCCAACATTCCCTATTTGTCTTTTGTCCATTTTTAGTTCGTTGAAAGTCATCATGGGATAATCTGGATTTATTGTTATCCCAA
>JACMRH010000076.1 GCA_014376535.1 Cytophagales bacterium
CATTATCCAGGATTTCGAAATTCAGGTCCATCCCATCTATAGTCACCGGGTGACAATGTGGAAGTAGCTGATCCGTTTTTTTAGCACCAAAAAAACCTGCTGCACGTGCAAACTCAAATACATTTCCTTTAGGAACTGTGTTATTTTGAATATGAACAAGAGTTGCAGCAGTGCAAAAAACCATTCCTTCTGCCACAGCTTCTCTTAAGGTGCTGGTTTTGAATGTTATATCATTCATCTAATAAATTGGATTATATGATATTAATTTTTCAACCAGTTTTCCATCAATTTGGAGCCTTCTGGGGTTAGTATAGATTCAGGGTGAAATTGTACTCCCTTAATATCATATTTTTTATGTGATAGCGCCATGATAAAACCACCTTCATCTTCTGCGGTAATTTCTATGTCTTCAGGAAACCCTTCTCTGTCGATAACCCAGCTATGATATCGTCCGACTTCCAGTTCAACAGGAAGATCTTTAAACATAGAATCCTCTGGTTTGGTTAGTTTTATTTTGGTTGCTACGCCATGATAAACTTTGGAAAGATTAGTAAGATTTCCCCCAAATGCTTCCCCAATTGCCTGATGACCAAGGCATACTCCCAAAATAGGCTTTTTGCCGGCATATTCCCGGATCACGTCTAGAAGCAAACCTGCTTCAGAAGGAACTCCAGGGCCAGGTGAAAGAATTATTTTATCGAACCTTTCAATATCTGCCAAATCAATCTTATCATTCCTGTGCACCTCTACATCAGTAAATCCCAATGCTTTAACCAAATGCACAAGGTTATAGGTAAAAGAGTCGTAGTTGTCGAGAACCAGGATTTTTGGTTGAGAGTTGACAGTTGACAGTTGACTGTTGACGGTGAAATTATTAGAACTCATTTCTTTTTAGTCTTTAAATAATTAATAAAGCCGTTTTAAAAGTTTTAAACAGGTTTTTATTGATATAGTTATTTCCTCTGATTGTGAATTTGCAAGGAAATGTAAATCATTTGTCAGAATACATTGTGTTTCTAATTCAAATAAAGAGTCACGGGATATAATGCATAAAATGAATTGTGTCAGCAATATGTTGTCTATCCATTCCTTCTGCAAAATTTGATATTATTGAAACTGAACTCCTTCTCATTTGATCCATTACTTCCAATACACCAAACTCCACCGTTAACAGTTAACTTAAATATGCTCCGCTTGAATAATTGCTTTCTTTAATGCAGCAAGTTTGTTATTTACTTCTTGCAATTCATTTTCTATGATGGATAAATCTACAACTCCTGCTCCTGCCTGGTAATATAGAACATTGTCTTTGCTCATAATTGAACGGATCATAATAGCGTGATTGTATTCACCTTTAAAACTAATATAGCCAATACATCCTCCATAAAATCCACGATTTCCGTGTTCGTATTTGTTAATAAGCCTTAGTGCCATATGCTTTGGAGCTCCGGATAATGTTCCCGCGGGAAAAGTATCGCCCACAACATCCATAAACTTGTGGTCTTGAGTTAATTTACCACTCACTTTTGAAACAAGGTGAATTACGTGCGAATAAAATTGCACTTCTTTAAAGGTTTCCACTTTTAC
>JACMRH010000077.1 GCA_014376535.1 Cytophagales bacterium
CCTTCAGGTTTGGTGAAACTTTGATGACAGGCACTTACCTGGTAGAAGTAAGACAAGGCAATGAAGTAAAAACTGTGAAGGCAGTTAAGATAAGATAATACCTAATCGTTAAATGGAATGATCTAATGATTGGAAAACTTATGAAACAAAGAACCCGCTACAGGCTTTATCTGTAGCGGGTTCTTTGTTTATCTTATAATCAGAACTTGCAGTGTATGATTAAAGCTAATGCTGTTTTATAACAGTTGTCAACTGGTTAAAAATTAATCTTAAATCATTGCGCTCATTGATAGGCTGGTCATGTTGTTTTATAAAAAGGTTGGCACCAGCTATTCGCTGTTTGGTAAGTGGATGCGTACTTAAAAAGCCAGGCTTTCCGGCATTTTGTATTCCCTTTCCAACATTTGCATCAATTGCTTCATCTCATTGATATCCACGTTGTTTTGCAGTAGCAGCTCCATGCCTTTTTTGTCCGCTTCTGTTTTAGCGACCAGGAATATCGCAAACCATTCACTAATTCTACGTAACTGACTATAGCACCGGAAATGCCTGTAGCATCGCCAAAAATTACGGAGATAACTATTCCGTTAGCAGTACAGCGCAGAAGAGAACGAAGTGTGTGTCGCTCATTCACATGTGTGCATGCGTGAGACAACAGAGCTGCAAGCGCTTCCGGAGTTTTTATCTTATTAATAATCCCGCTGTACACTACCACATTGCCACCCGGCAAAGCGTAAGCATTCACCGTTTGACTACCAAGGATTGTAATTTCAATCTTGTACCAGTCACTTAAATGAATCTTATCAGCAAACTGCAGCAATACATTAGTGGCTTGGCTATCGATTTTATTTCCCAACACTATCTGCTGGCCCAACTTTGCATCTTTAAGTTAATTATCTATCGCTATCTCTTGTTCTTTTTCTATCAACTTCATGCCGGTAGGCTATAGTTTTAGCCCACACCCCTTTAGCCAGCAAAACCTGCGCAGCCGTGTCAGCTATACCACCCTTACTGACAATGAGGCCAACCACTATAGCTATGCCACTTTCTATAGTTACGATATACACGGCAATGTGAATGAATTGCTGAATGATTATTATGGCTTGCAATCCATGACCAACAATGCAGGTGGTGCTGCCAACCACTACAAGCACATCACCTACGACTATGACCTCATCAGCGGCAAGGTAAACCAGGTTAACTACCAGCCTGACCAGCCCGATGCCTTTTACCACCGGTACAGCTACGATGCTGAAAACCGGTTGACAAAAGCTGAAACCAGCCGCGATAAAGTATATTGGGAAGAAGATGCCAACTACCTGTACTACCGCCACGGACCACTGGCACGTACAGTATTGGGCAAAATGCGGGTGCAAGGCATAGACTATGCCTACACGCTACAGGGATGGCTAAAAGCGGTAAACCCCGTGTACCCCAACAGCGGCGGCACGGGTGGCAACGGCACGGGCTGCGGTCCCGGCACAGGACTGGATGTATTGGATGTGGATGCACGCCAACCCGTGACCCCTACCAACTATGTAGCCCGCAACACCATTAACTTTAACCCCGGTTTTGAAAGCGGCGACAATGGCGATGCCTTTGAGGCATATATAGATGCCAGCCTGACCTTATGCAACAGCAACAGTGCCACCATAAACGACCAGGATGGTGTAGATTTCTCTTATAGTACCGTCTGCCGCGACGTGTATAAATATACCCTCAACTATTACAACACAGACTACCGCAGCATAGGCGGCGGGGCCAGCCCCAGCATGATGGTACCCGGCCAGTTAGGTGCCGACAACCGGCCGCTCTACAATGGCAACATCAGCAGCATGGGGGTAAGCGTAGCTAAGTTTAACCAGCCCATGCTGTACAACTACCAGTACGACCAGCTAAACCGCCTGGTAAGCATGGATGCGTGGAAGGCAGGTACCGATGTGTGGAACAACCTGATAAAAACAGATGAATACAAAGAAAGGGTAAGCTACGACCCCAATGGCAACATATTGAGCTATGTAAGAAACGGCAACACCCCAAGAGGTGTAATGGACAACATGAGTTATGCCTACAAGCCTACAACCAACCAATTAGATAAAGTAGATGATGGTGCACCTGATTTAGCAGCCAACCAATACAGTAACTACAACGATATAAAACAAGGACAAACAAGTGGTAACTATACTTACGATGAAATAGGCAACCTGACCAAAGATGTAAGTGAAGGCATCACCAACATAGAGTGGACCGTTTACGGCAAAATAAAAAAGGTTACAAAAAGTACAGGAACTATTGAATACACCTACGATGCAGCAGGCAACAGGATAAGTAAAACTGCGAATAATAAAACGACGGTGTATGTACGTGATGCCAGTGGCAATGTAATGAGTGTGTATGAAAAAACCGGTAGCAGTGCTACTACACAAATAGAAACAGACCTGTATGGTAGTAGCCGCCTGGGATTGCAAACTGCGCATACAGTACCAGATGTAAATATAACTTTGGCAAATGGTGATATTGCTACATTAAGTACCTTTACCAGAGGAGAAAAGATCTTTGAACTAAGCAACCATTTGGGCAATGTGCTGGTTACTGTAAATGATAGAAAAGTACAACACACAACAGACAACTCAACAGTAGATTATTGGGAGGCTGATGTGGTGAGTGCGAATGACTACTACCCTTTTGGGATGAGTATGACGGGGAGGGGGTATAATGCAGGGAGTTATAGGTATGGGTTTAATGGGAAGGAGGATGATAATGACATAACCAATGGTGGGCAAGATTATGGAATGAGGATTTATGATAAGCGGTTGGGAAGGTTTTTGAGTGTAGATCCGTTGACGAAAAAGTATCCCGAATTATCACCTTATCAATTTGCAGGTGATCGACCTATTGATGGTATTGATTTGGATGGATTAGAATGGCGTCCGAGTGGAAGATATGGCCCCAATCAGCTTGCTTCGGAAAGCACTTCTGTCCAAATTATCCCAGCCCACCCAATGGTAATTGAAAAGAATAATGCACAAATACTAGAAAATAAGGTACAACAAATTGCCGCTCAAGCAATCGCAAATGCCCCAGTTTTAAAAGCCTCACCTAAAGTCGTTACTCAACAAATGCGGCAAGCTCGTAGAGAACATTTTCAAAATCCTGAAACGGGTGCAAAGACTACTATAGGAAAAGTTTTTGAATCAAGAATTTATGAAAGAATTAATGATAATCTTGTTGAGCCTATTGCTACTCAAATGGCCGCAGAAGGAGTAACAGCAGGATTTTTTGCCTTAGGGAAATCTTTACTTTACAAATCACCATCTGCAATAGCAAGGGGATGGCAAGGAAAAGGTGTTTATACAGGCGTGGATACTTGGAGAGACATTACATTATCAGAGGGTAAATTTGTGGCAGGGGCATTACCAGGCCAATCTAATTTTTACACTACTTTTAATGGATTGAATAGGTCAGGTTTGTCTCAAGAAGGTTTTATGAAAGGACTACAAGTTGCTAAAGGGGGGCAAGGCTGGAGGGATGCAGTAGGCATATATAGAGTTAGTGAGAATACTTCGGCTGCATTCGGAACAACTTATGCAAATCCTACTTTAGGGGCAGGTGGACTTCCTCAAATTTTCATCCCAGCTACAAATAAATTAGAACTAATAAAAATAATTCCTTTAAAAGCACCTTAATTTATATGATATATTTGAATGTTTTTACAGGCGAATTGATAATTAACAAAAAGCTTAATTTTAAAATTAACACCAAGAGAAGTGATTTGCTTTTAATTGATATGACACCCCCGATCCAGGAAACTGAAGCTGGAAGCAATGCCAAATACTTTACTATTTCTGGTATTGATAATGATGAAATAGACATTGTTTCATTATTTTATGAAAATAATTTACAATGGATTAGCATAAGTTTAGGCAAAAAATATAAATTTCCAAGATTTACAATAACCCTAGAAGAAAAAAAGCAGGTAAAAAAATTGCTAAATATGCTTGGAGGCGAAAAGGTTTATTCCTGGGGTGCTGTAGAATTTAATGAAGATAATAAAGGTGGAATTGTATCTATAATTATCAAATACAATAAGGAGTGAAATGACTGGTTAAGCATGGTAGTATTCCATATTTGTTGTTAAACTATTTTACAATAAGAAAATCCGCTTTTTCAATATAGATACAAGCATTTTTAAAGTTATTTTTGGTGACCTGTATTGTTCACCATTTTTTTATTCCTTAAACCCACCTTTACTGCGGTATTTACCCCCGGGCAAACCCTGCCGGCCGGTGCCAGATGGGCTACCAACAGGCTAAACTTTTTAAACGATGGTGTAACTACCCACATCGGCAACGATATAGAAGACCAATCTGTAAACAACTACAGCTACGACGAAATAGGCAACCTGACCAAAGATGTAAAAGAAGGCATTACTAACATAGGGTGGACGGTTTACGGCAAAATAAAAAAGATTACAAAGAGTACAGGAACAATTGAATACACCTACGATGCAGCAGGCAACCGCATAAGCAAAACAGCCAACAACAAAACCACGGTGATGCAACTGTTAATGCAATGAGTGTTTATGAGCAAACCTGCAGCGGTGCTATCGCACAGATAGAAACAGACCTGTATGGTAGCAGCAGCTTAGGATTGCAAACAGAAGAAGTGTGGCAGACATATCCCCAAATGGAATGAAACCGCTACATTAATTACTTTTACCTGTGGAGAAGAGATCTTTGAACTAGGCAATCATTTGGGCAATGTATTGGTGACTCTAAATGATAGTAAAGTACAACACACCACAGACAATGTAAAGGTGGATTATTATGAGGCTAATGTGGTGATTGCTAATGAATACTATCCTTTCGGGATGCAAATGCCGGGGAGGGGGTATAATGCCGGGAGTTATAGGTATGGGTTTAATGGGAAGGAGAAGGACGGCGATATGGATGGGAATAATTATGACTATGGCTTCCGTATTTATAATCCTGGATTAGGAAGGTTTTTGAGTGTTGACCCGTTATTTAAGTCATATCCCTGGAATAGTTCTTATGCTTTTGCTGAAAATGAACCGATATCAAACATTGATCTAGATGGCTTAGAAAAGTATAAAGTAACAGTCAGAACTTTCTTGCCATATACATATGTTTGGGAACCACAATCAAGCGATATAATAGACGAAGCAAATACACGATGGTACCCGCAATATAAAAATGTCGAAGCTCATGGCGGATTTAAATCCGAGCAGCAATTTAATGTTGATTTTGATGGAGGTACAAATATTTATCTATCCCCTTTTACCCCAGGGACTTTTTCTAAAAACTTAAAAACAGGTGAACTCAAATACTTTGATAATGGTGGTTTAGGAGACGATGAAACAATGACAAGTATGTATACCGACAGGGCAAATATCCATGCTGAAATAGGTACTAAGAATCCTGCAACACCAGCTTGGTTGCCGACACCTGCCATTAATTATCGGTTGAATATTTCTGTAATGAAAGATGGTACATGGCTCTTAAGTGGCATGTGGGATGGGTTTCCTGCATTAGAAGTGTTTCTTGAAGACTTAGAGACTGGTCAAGTCGATTTAATACACTTCGATAATACCTCTGATGCTGGTAAAGATTTAAAGGATGGAAATAATCCAGCGGAGATTTGGAATCTTATTCCAATAAAAGGCGATGTGCAGATAGATAAGGCAGGTCAAATTGGCGATCACCCTCAACAAGACCAAGCAACTCCAAGTCCTAAAATAGAGGAAAATAAAAAACGGTTCAGTAAAGATCGAGATTCTAAAACTGCTCCAGGACCCGAATAAATTAAATAAAATTGTTATGAAAACCACATTTTTTATCGCTTGCATCGCTATTCTATTAACTTGTTGTTCAAATAGTAAAAATGATAATAATATATATATATTTATTCCAATAAATTATACGGGATGGGTTAACTTAATTTTTAATGATAGCAGTATTAATGCTATTGAGCCTCTTGCATTTAATAGAAATTATATTTACCTTATTACCAAGAATCCACAAGCATTTAGGCTAAAAGGCGATAAATTTCCACCAGGTAAATATGATATACACTATTATTATTACAATACCGATACAACAATAAAATTGATATGGGCAGGATACCCAAAACAAAATATTTTTTTTGAGAGGACGATTGGTAGTAAATCAACAAATAAATATAGGTCTCCACTATATTCATTCTCCTTTTTTGTTAGTAAAGAACCTCTAAGTGTAATTGGGTTGTCAATAGATATCCTTCCAAAAAATAAAATTCTTGAGTAATGTTTGTCTTCTAGATTTGTTGTTGATTATTTTCCAGTGGAAGAATTATTTTTTAATGTAAGACAAGCATTCTAAAAGTTATTTTTGGTGGCCAGTATTGGTCACCATTTTTTTATCACACTGCTATATTAAGTACCTTTACCAGAGGAGAAAAGATCTTTGAACTAAGCAACCATTTGGGCAATGTATTGGTGACTGTGAATGATAGAAAAGTACAGCACACATCAGACAACTCAACAGTTGATTATTGGGAAGCAGATATTGTAAGTGCAAATGATTACTATCCTTTCGGGATGCAAATGCCGGGAAGGAAATTTAATGCCGCTGGGTATAGGTATGGGTTTAATGGGAAGGAGGATGATAATGAAATAACCAATGGTGGGCAAGATTATGGAATGAGGATTTATGATAAGCGATTGGGGAGGTTTTTGAGTGTTGATCCGTTGACAAGAGAATACCCTTGGTACACCCCATATCAGTTTGCAGGTAACAAGCCCATTGAATTCACAGATAGAGATGGAGAGGAGGAGCATGATCCTCAGTTGCGAGATGATTTAGACTATTTGAGCGGAAGAAAGTCCGAATCTCAATATAGAGAAAATCAAACAGCTAGAGGAATGGGTGTTTTAATAGCAGGGGCAATCATGGCAGATATTTATCTCTTTAAAGGCAAGGCAACACAAACATTATTTGTTTATGCTCCTGTACTTGGGGCGTTTGAACATAATGTAGCAAAAACAAATGAGGGTAAACGTGCTCAAGTGGCAAGAGCAAAAGAGAATTTATCAACGGGACTAGTTAATTATGGGCTCGGAGTTTTATTAGGGAAAATTTACAAAGCCGGGAGTCAATTTTTTCGGGAAGTAAAAACTGCTTATGAACCTCCTTCTGTAAACTCCAATTGCTTTGTTGCGGGAACTAAAGTTCTGACAAGTAGTGGCTTAAAGAGTATTGAGGATTTAGTTGTTGGTGATTCAGTATGGTCATATAATGAAATAACTGGACGGATTGCATTAAAACAGGTAGAGGCCCTTTATAAGAAATCTGTAAGGCAACTTGTGAGGCTATTATTTGATGAAGAAGCGGTATGTACAACTTCAGAGCATCCTTTTTGGGTTAATAATACTTGGATTCAAGCAAAGGACATATCCATTAGTGATAGCGTGATGCTTTTCTCTAAATCCAAACGCGCAGTTACAGCAAAAAGATTGTTTGATACTGCAGCTATGGTTTATAATTTTACTGTTTCGGAATACCATACATACTATGTAACAATTCTTGGAATTCTTGTACATAATGCATGTTTTGAACCAGTAGCTCCTAAAGAAGGGGGAGGAGCACAACTAAATAAAGCAATCAAGGAAATTGATGCAGGCGGAGGCACACCTAGGGTCAATGCAGAAGGCAATCCGGTAACGTTTGAAGGACGGACTGCTAAAAATGGGAAAGCCTGGGCTGGTGCAACAGAATATCAAGTTCTTGTGCCAGGTAAGGGAAATGTATTTAGGATTTTAAAATTGCAGACTGGTGTCGATGCCGATGGTGCCCCAACTTACAAATATGGTTATAGTACTGACCACTATCAAACCACAATTCATGAATTTAAGCCAGCTCAACCACCACCACAAAAACCAACACCTTAGATGAAACAACTGATAAATATTACTTTAAGCTTTGAGGGTGAAAAATTCATAAAATGTGACTATGTTTGGCTTGAACCTCATGCACCCAATACAGGTCGAAAATTTGTTTTTTCAGGCTTTAAAACCAGTAAAAAAACAGCAAACTACGATAGTATTATAAATGTCAATATTACTGTTTGCAACAATCTGAATGAGTGGGTATATTTTATTGATTACGATATTTTTGTATTGAATTATGGGTGCCTATCAGAGGATTTATGGTGGGTATATGGTACTGTATTCAATATTGGAGATATGGAGTATGTTCAAGGAAAAATAGATACATTTAATATTTGGCAAAAAGGTGGGATATTTGATTGGTTTAGCATTCCTATTAAATCTCCATTGAAATTAGATTATATCGGGGCTTGTTTGACCTATTCCGGAATAATTACAAAAATGATAGAAAAGGAGGTTTATAATTTTGATATTTCCTTAGTAAAGGAGGAAAGGGACTTTTTTTATTTGGCTAGTTTAGAGTTTTTTGGAGATAGGAGTTATTTTGGCCACGACTTGCATACTTTCAAAGATTGTTTACTGGAAATGTTTAATCACAATGGTTATTTTGATAACAAGGAAATAATCTTTTTTAATCCAGATAAAATTTATAATTCAGAAATTGTGAATTTTTTTGAAGATATCAAAAATGAATTTATTAAATACAAGTTTATGATAAAATAGCTTTTGGGTGGTAGTGGGTAGTGTTCCAGATTTGTTGTTAAGCTATTTTGCAATAACAGCATCCGATTTTCAATACAAAAACAAGTATCATAAAAGGTATTTTTGATGGCAAGTATTGGCCACCAATTTTTTTATTCCCCAAAGCTACGATCCCAATGGCAACACACTCACTTACCTAAGAAATGGGGCAGGCGCACAAAAGGCAATGAATACTTGTCCTCTGCCTAGGATTATTACGATGCTGCCGGGGTACGGCGATATTTAAGCCCTGGGCAAACCCTGCCTTCAGGTTCTACACGGGCTACCAATAGGCTAAACTCTGTAAATGATGGTGTCCCTATCCACACCCGCAATGATATAGAAGACCAATCTGTAAATAACTACAGCTACGACGAAACAGGCAACCTTACCAAAGATTTAAAAGAAGATATTAGCAATATATAGTGGGCGGTTTACGGAAAATTTCAAGAGATAACTAAAAGCACAGGCACCATCTCCTACACTTACGATGCAAACGGCAACCGAATAAGTAAGACTGCAAATGGCAAGGAGACGTGGTATGTACGTGATGCCAGCGGCAATGTAATGAGCGTGTATGAGCAGACAGGCAGCGGTGCCACGGCACAGATAGAAACCGACCTGTATGGTAGCAGCCGTTTAGGCTTGCAAACAGGGAAAAGCATAGCAGACGTATCCAAATGGAATGGTACTGCTACATTAAGTACCTTTACCAGAGGCGAAAAGATCTTTGAACTAAGCAACCATTTGGGCAATGTATTGGTGACTGTGAATGATAGAAAAGTACAGCACACCACAGACAACTCAACAGTAGATTATTGGGAGGCAGAAGTTGTTAGTGCAAATGATTACTATCCTTTCGGGATGGGGATGCCTGGGAGAGGGTATAATGCTGGAAGTTATAGGTATGGGTTTAATGGGAAGGAGAACGATGGTGAGATTTATGGAGAGGGTAACACCTACAATTTTGGAGCAAGAATCCAAGATCCGAGATTAGGCGGTAGATTTTTTAGCTTAGATCCATATACTTCTAAGTATCCACTTGAATCTCCATACTCATTTGCTGGAAATTCTCCTATAATTGCCATTGATAAAGATGGCAAGTTTCCAGTTTGGACTCATTACCAAATGATATTTGAAAATTTACTTGAAGCAAAAGTAGATAAAAAAACAGCTCATGAAATAGCACTTTTCGGGTCTACTTATACAGATCACCCTACAGATTGGAAAGTTATGCCCTACAATAAAATTTTATCGGCAAATTATGGTTATAACCCTTCTCGATTAGATTATGATAACCCAGACTATGAAGAAACAAGTGAATCACAAAGTGATGAATTAATATCTTCAGTTTCAATACATGGAATGCGAACTTGGTGGGAAGACATTTCGCCAAATCAAGCTGTTGATAGAGCTTTATATGGGGGAACATTCAAAGAATTGAACGGTACCGTTATAAAGATTAAAGGTGCTTATCAAATAATTAATGAACTAAAAGGAAAAGATATTTCAAAACTTAGTAGGAAGGATAAAAAAATGCTTGGACAAGCTTTACATACAATAGAAGATTGTAAAATTCACAATGGTAAAAGATGGGTTGACAAACACAAATACAAAGCCGCTCAAATTAAAATCTATCATAAAGATGCAAATGGAGAACCCCATATTGATGTTCATAAAAACGAACATCCGGACTCTCATGAAGTACCGGTAAACAACAAAGAACATGCTGATGCTAATGCAGCCACCAAAGATGCAATTAAAACAATTCAAACACCTTAAATATAATTTTCGTGAAATTAATTGTTGTCTTATTTTTCTTGGTTATACTGAGTAGTTGTAAATGTTATTATTACTATTCGCCTGATAATAAATCAGAATTAGCATATGATAGTTTATTTCAAGTTGAGATTCAAATTAACTCCTTTCCCAAAAATGAATCCGATAATTTAGAAATTACGATTTATAGCGATTCTTCTAAAAGAGTTTTTAAAAACTCTTTTAGAATATACCCCATTGTAGAAGGTAAGAATGATACATTAAAATTGAAAAAGGAATACGATAGTCACTATTATTTCAGATTTTATAAAAAATGGCCTGAAAAAATCAATGTGAACTTGCAATTTGATGTTGATTCCATTGGCTCATTTGTCCATAAATCAATTATTATTAAAGGGCTACTAAAAAAAGGGGATTGTGAAGCTGGTTTTGCTACACACTAGGGTAGTGTTCGAGATTTGTTGGTCAACTATTTTACAATAACTGTATCAGCTTTCCAATATAAATACGAGCATTTTAAAAGTTATTTTTGTTGGCCAGTATTGGTCACCTTTTTTTAATCCCCTAAAACCACTTTTTCCACAACCAACCAATTAGACAAAGTAGTTGATGCTGCAACTGATGTAGCAGCTAACCAGTACAGTAACTACAACGATATAAGACAAGGACAAACAGGTGGCAACTATACTTACGATGAAATAGGCAACCTGACCAAAGATGTAAGTGAAGGCATCACCGACATAGAGTGGACGGTTTATGGTAAAATAAAAAAGATTACAAAGAGTGCAGGCACTATTGAGTACATATACGATGCTGCAGGCAACCGCCCAGCTAGCGTAAGTGTTCTGGTTGCTTGTTGAAGTTTAAGCGTAGCGTAACTTCAATACAACATGAAAAGCAGGATTGCATCCGGTAAGCTAAGGAGTGATTGAATAACAATCAAGTTTTGCTAATACCTTTAAAAATATCAGAGTATTTTTATGCAGTAAAGTTCTTTGAAATACTATTCTTTCGGGATGCAGATGCCTGGTAGAAAATATAATACGGTTAATTATAGGTATGGGTTTAATGGGAAGGAGGATGATCATGATATAACCAATGGTGGGCAGGATTATGGAATGAGGATTTATGATAAGCGGTTGGGGAGATTTTTGAGTGTCGATCCAATAACGCAAAAATTTCCAGAATTAACACCATACCAGTTTGCGAGTAATAGACCAATAGATGGTGTTGATCTGGATGGTCTAGAGTACAGATCTGCGGCGGATTGGACTCAAAAAAATACTGCTAATTATACGTTTGGCTGGGATGATGTTGGAAAAGATGTAAAATCATTTACAGAATTAAGAAAATCTGATTGGAAGAACGTTATTGGAAACTATATGTTTTGTGCAAATTCTACTTAATTGGCCTATGCTCAGGGTAATCAAAAAGTATCACACTATTTACAATCGAAAGGATTTGCTACAAATAGAATAGCTGGTCAATTTGAGTTTTTTGCTAAACACACTTCGGGAACACATTACTTAATAAAACCTCCGGATAAAGATAATGCTACGCGAGGAGATCTATTGTTTTTACAAAATCCAAGTAATACAGGGCAAAATACAGGACATGTTGCAATTGTTTCGAGTACCCGTATTTTAAATTTAAAGAACGGTGGTTTTTCTTTATTTGTATATACTACAAATGCAGGAGTAACAAGTGACCCTGCAAAAGAAAGTAACACTTTTGGAGAAGCGGTTTATACCTTTGAGAAACTGAAAGATGGTAATTATAGGCTTGCTAATAAACTTGTGAACAACATGGATAATAATACATGGAAAAGTAAAGACATGACAAGTGAAAATCTCTATCTTCAAGGATTTGGGCGTGTAGATGAAAAACAAATAGTAAAGCCTAAAAAAAGTACAGAAAGAAAGACAAGTAAAACTGAAGAATAATGATAGTAAAGTTAAGACAAGTGCAAATTTTATTATTATTTTTTTTATCATTAGGATGTAAGCCAAGTTCTCATGAAAAGGATCATACGACTATCGTTGAAAAAGAAGATCGTATACTAATTCATTATTTTAAGCGAAATAATTGGAATTACCCTGTTGAAATTGATACAAATAATATGTACTCCAATCTGAAAAGAAGAATAAATGATACTATTATCTTCTATTTAGACAAAAAAATTTATAATTGGTGCATATTAGATAGCGTTCTATTAAAAAATTATCCTGAACAAGCTTTGAGGATTTATAATATAAAATTGGCAGATAGTAAAAGCACCAAACTTGTTTTAAGCTGCGGAGTTAGCTTTTATAGAGAAGGCGAAAAAGAGGGCCCCATTTTACCTGTTGAAGGACATGGCATTGTTGAAAGAAAATTTTTAAGAAGAAACGAGGTTGCATATTTGACATATTATAAAGGCTCAATTAAATTTTTAAAGTGGGAAAATTAATCCCCCTCTTTACCTGACCACGCCTCTAGCTAGCATTGTAAATGTATTGGGACTACTACTTTGAACAATACATTAAAATTAATCAATTAAGTTATACAGAACAAGTATCCCTATTCTTTCGGGATGGTCATGCCGGGGAGAGGGTACAATGCGGGGAGTTATAGGTATGGTTTTAATGGGAAGGAGGATGATAATGACATAACCAATGGTGGACAGGATTATGGAATGAGGATTTATGATAAGCGGTTGGGGAAGTTCTTGAGTGTTGATCCGTTGACAAAAAAGTACCCTTGGTACACACCTTATCAGTTTGCGGGTAATATGCCCGTACTTTTTAAAACTTTCTTTAAATTCAGCCATCCTTGCTCTTACTTTTAAAAAACTCTCTTTAGGTTAAGCTGAACTTGTTCGTATTTTTTGAAACTACCTTAACGAGGTTACGGAGAGATTGATAGACACGACAGTTTAAAAATAAAAAAGACAGGAAAAATTCCCTGTCTTCTCTATTTTACCATAAATAACTGAAAGCAAGTTTTTACCTCGCTCCTACCACCATTTGTTTGGTTTCAACCATCTTGCCATCTACCAGCAAAGTGTATGAATAAGTACCGGCTGCAAGTCCATTGGTATCTACGTTCAGGACTCCTCTGCCTGTGTTGGCAAGGTTGATTTGTTTAAGTTTTTTACCATAAACATCGGTGATAATCAGTTCGGC
>JACMRH010000078.1 GCA_014376535.1 Cytophagales bacterium
AATAATACTATTTTACATGGTGGTTATATCATCATGTAAGCAACAAAACCTAATACCTAATTTGGTAATTGGAACGGAAGAACAAGCATGGAGAGATACCATTAAGTCCATGCTAAATAGAGGAGAATTGAACGTTAATGATAAGACAGACAGTCTCTCCTTTAGCTATAGATTTAAAACAGGTGATCAAACACTAAATACGGGTCTTACAATTAATGGAGATGGCATTGGGAACGGAAAATTAAGAGTTATAAGCTTTGATTTTGCAAATTCAGATGGGATAAGAAAAGCCGATCCAAATTCATCTGACCCAAATTATCCTAGTCCATCTGAAGACAGTGCTTTGTACGACAAACTTGCCGAGGAAGTATTTATGTATAGAAACACAGAAGGTAGAATAATTGGATTATCAGGTTCAGCATTTTCTTTGACATCTTTCAACAACTTATTTTCCTTTCTCAAAAGGAGTTACAGCGGTCCAGATTCAATTCTGGATAATCACTCAAACAGAGTGGATACTATTGATTTTAGTAAACATGTTAAAGACAAAGCAGATTCAAAAAAATTTGGAGATGTTAGAGATTATTTACCGCCCGCCAATGACAAAAGTTGGATGAATAAATCGGTACAAGATAAAAGCTTAGATACTTCAAGTCTGAAGTATTTCTTTCATAACGTAAACTCTGTTTTTGTATTAGAAAGAAGCCAATTTTATGAGCCCAATTATTTTATACCGTTTATCCATAGTTCAAGTGCCAGATTAACGCAGTTCAGTAAAACTTATGATTTAGATTTTCAAAAAGAGCAGGAGGTAATTCTTAAAACAATGCGTCCGGCTGATTTAATTACTATTCCATTGTATTATGATATTGAGAAAAAATCTGGACAGTATGGTATGATTCTGACATATTTAATGGTCAGAGCAAACCTTGACCCTAATTTGCGAAAAACGTTTGCTGAGACAAGGGAAATAGAATCAATGAAGGGTAAGATTTTAGTACGTGATAAATATGGTACTCTTCTTCAACCAATTCCGGACATTGAAATACAAGCAAATGGCTCGTTACCTGCTAGAGGAAATCCAGGAAAGGATTATGCACTTGGTATTGGTAGAGGGATTAGGTACAATATGTACAGATACGGCTTGGGAATTTATGTTGGCCATAAAGACATTTCCTATGCTTTAAAGCAAGCTGTAAATATGGGAAGTACTTTATCAATTGAGTTTGTTCCTGATGCAATTATGTTCACAGATGGGTCTGTACTGAAATAAATGTCTAATATACTTGCAGCAGAATTTTTTTAAAGAACAATGACTTATTCTTCATACAATCAAAAAATACAATCATGAAAATATTATCATTTATCGCATTGATCGCTTTGGCAGGATTTGTAGCAACGCAAGGTGACGAATCAGGCAATAGTGTCGCCAAATATTGTACTAATGTTGTAGCTGCAGCAATATTCCTTTTAGCACTCTGGCTACCTGGCCAAATTGGAAAAAAAGATACCGACAAATGACACTTAGAATTCCAACTCTGTATTTCAAGTTGGGTAGCCGCTCAATGCTTTAATTCATCACTTTATTGTTGCTGAATAAAGCGCATAGGTCAATGACTATAAAATCAAATAAATTGTGCTCGCAGGTAACTAATATCTGCGAATTTATAAAATAAGGCACTGCATACACTTACTCTAAGTTTTGCAGTGCCTTTGATATTACCAACTAATAAATATCATAATCCACTTCCTCCTTTTGAAGATATTTGGCCACATAATACTGACCCCCTCTAGCTGGTTCATAATCCTGCACATCAACCAAATTGTGTTTTTTATATCCGGCTGGACAGCTTACTTTATACCAAGCTTCTGTTAGAGATTGCTTTGGAGTTACCACAGTTTCATCAATCTTTATCAATGCATGAATGTGAAAATCTTGCTTATCAGCATGCGGCTCTGCAACCCAAAATATCCTGAAACTGTTACTATATTTTTGCAGCAGTTGTGCAGTCATTTTCACCATTTTTATCCTGGCGGCATCCTTTGTTAATTTGTAATGGGTAGTAAAAGTGCAAAAGCAAGTCCATGGTATTTCATTTAACCAATTACCCCATTCTCTTAACACAGTTTTCTCATTGTTTGAATATCCTTTATAGAAGCTCATGTTGGTACAGTTTAAAATGTTAGTCAATCTTGTTTTTTAAACGCTTGTTGGATACAATAGCAAACTATTACCACAAGGCTTACCGCTCCTTTTGAGAGGGTTG
>JACMRH010000079.1 GCA_014376535.1 Cytophagales bacterium
GTTGATCAGTTAGCTCAGCAAGAGGCAACTTTCATCATAACATCTAACGAACTAGGAATGGGCTTACATGCCGATACAGAATCGGGAAGAAAGTTCACTGATTTACAAGGATGGACAAATCAATACATTGCAAAGAAAGCAGATCAGGCTATTTTTATGGTTTCGGGATTACCCTTATTTTTGAAAGATTTGAATTAAAGACAGAATTTAAATATGAAAAAAATAATTATCCTAACTGGAGCAGGTATTTCTGCCGAAAGTGGTTTAAATACTTTTAGAGATGCGGACGGACTCTGGGAAGGTTATAATATTGAAGATGTTGCAACTCCTGAAGCGTGGAAACGCAATCCAGAGCTTGTTCAGCAATTTTATAATGATAGGAGGAAATCTGTGATGGCAGCCCAACCCAATCCAGCTCATCTGGCTTTAGCCAAATTAGAACAGAAATTCGATACCTTAATCATCACTCAAAATATTGATGACTTACATGAGCGGGCAGGTTCAAAAGCCGTGATGCACTTACATGGTGAAATTATTTATTCACGCTCTAGCAGAAATCCAGCTCTACTGTATAGAATGAACAGTCATGAAATTAAAATAGGAGAGACTTGCGAATTAGGTTCTCAACTTCGTCCTCATGTGGTTTGGTTTGGGGAAGCCGTTCCAATGATTACAAAGGCCATGTATGAAATGCCAAAGGCAGATATCGTGATTTTAGTAGGAAGTTCTTTGGCTGTTTATCCGGCTGCTGGTTTATTAGAACTGGCCCGACCTGATGTTCCGGTTTATGTAGTTGATCCTAAAATTCCTTCCGTTAATTTACCAAATCCTATCATAAAAATTCAAGAGAAAGCCAGTGTAGCCGTTCCATTATTAGTAGATAAATTATTAGAAAATGAATAAAATACCCTGCATATTTAATTGGAGTGGAGGGAAAGACTCTTCTTTGACCTTATATCATTGTTTGCAAAATCCTGAATTGGATATTAAATATTTAGTGACTTCAATTAATGATAGTGTAAACAGAGTTTCCATGCATGGGGTGCGCTATGCTTTGTTGTTAAAACAAGCAGAAGCAATAGGTATTCCTCTGTATGAAATCCGATTGCCAGAAATGCCTACCATGAGTGCTTATAATGAAACCATGAGATTGCATTTAGATAAATTAAAAGCAGAAGGAATTACGCATTCCATTTTTGGAGATATCTTTTTGGAAGATTTGAAGAAATACCGTGAAGATAGATTAGCCGAAGTAGGTTTAAAAGGGATATTTCCAATTTGGAAAAGAGATTCTAATGAATTGATTCAGGAGTTTTTAGATTTAGGTTTTAAAACTGTAATTGCTTGTACTCAAGAACGATTAGGTGAATTTGTAGGGAAAGTAATTGACGAGCAATTGATTAATGATTTGCCCAAAGATGTTGACGTTTGCGGTGAAAATGGAGAGTTCCACACTTTTGCTTTTGATGGGCCTATATTTAAAAATCCAATTTCATACATTTTAGGAGAGCAAGTCTTTAAATCTTATCAAGCTCCAAAGAATGCAGATAATAATTGTTTTCAGAAAAATGATGAGCAACCTAAGAATTTAGGTTTTTGGTATGTCGATCTAATAGAACAATAAAAAAGCCATTTCAGGAAACTGAAATGGCTTTATATATATCTTAAAGGAATTATTATTTAGAAGATCTGGCTGCCTGTTGAGCGTTAGCGAAAATCACAATTCCAACACCTGCAATTAATAATCCTCCAAAAAACTCTAAAGCTGAA
>JACMRH010000080.1 GCA_014376535.1 Cytophagales bacterium
CTGCTAACAGAATAGAATTGCAAGGTGAATCTTTAAGGAAAAAGTTTAATCTAAAATAGTACTTTTACTGACCCTTATCAATAATTAAAAGTGGTACACTTTCAACCAGAACAGGTGGTACACTTTCATCGGAATAAGCAATAACATATGGATATTTATCAATTTAAATTTTAACAAAGCATACAATAGCTACTAAAGGGTTAATTTTTTTCCCTCTCAAAACCCTTCTTGTAATTCTTCTTTAGTATATTCGTGTTTATCGCTCCACAACCAGCTACTACAAGCATGAAAACTCGTTTACTGGCCTCTTTTTTTTGTATTCTTTATTTCATATCTCCATCATTTGCTCAATGGGCTAAAGTCGATGTGGGCAATTCTTCTTATATCCATTTTGTCAAATACTTTTCAGAACAAAAAATATTTATAACCGCAGGAGATGGTATAATTACCTCTGACAACGGTGGCATTACCTGGCAAAAAAAGACTGTTGTGGACACCCTTAATAAGATACTATATGCTGATATCGGGCATGTTCATTTTTTGAACGATAATGAAGCTATCGCCAGCGGCATAATGTATACCAATACAGAAGCGCTTTTGCGGACCAAAAACGGTGGACAATCCTGGTATTTAGTACATTCTTATAATGGAGGAGGATTACCCAGGGCCATTAATCAAACAGAATTTTCAGGCGACATTGGTTACGGTGTAGGGTACAATGGCCGGATTCTGAAATCAATTGACAGAGGCAAGCACTGGACAGCTTTAAACTCAGGTACTACAACAACAAAATTCAGCTCGCTAAAAGTATTGGATGCCAATACAATTGTCGTTGTTGGAGACCAAATTATCCTTCGCTCAACAAACGGAGGTACATCCTGGACAACCATGTTATTTCCGGGTCAAAGGTTTACTTCTGTCGATTTTAAAGATGCACTTACGGGTGTGACTGCAGGTAACGATGGAGATGCCTATTCCACCATGGACGGAGGGCAATCCTGGACAAAACTTACCACAATATTATACTATAGTGTTCAAAAGGTCAAATATTTTGAAGACGGAGTCTTTTTGCTCGGGAACGGTACTTTTTTAACTTCAAAGGATCAGGGAAAATCATGGGAAAAACAGGTTGTAAATCCATTCAAAATTTTTGAAGGAGTAGATTTCTTCAAAAACAATGTCTATGTAGTAGGGAGAAATCTTGTTTATAGAACGAGTAATCTTTCTGCCACTTCCCGTCCTATAGCTGGTTTTACAAGCAACAGGTCATTGTATTGTAAGGACAGCACCGTTACGTTTACCAATTCCGGATCGGACAATAATAGCTACCAATGGTATCTCAATAAGCAATTGGTGGCAACTACAAAACATTTTACCTATAAAATACCTTCAGGAGGCTCGGATAATACCATTCGGCTGATCGCCTCTAATGGGACATTTAAAGATACAGTCAGCGATTCTTTCAATGTAGAACCAGAACTGGCACTTAATCTTACCGCTTCTATTGACAATACGGAACTTTGCAATCAATATTCAGCGAACATCACCGTGCAAAATTCACAAATGAATGCTCAATACCAATTCATGCGGGAAACTGGCCCGCAAGGAAATCTGCAACCGGGTACCGGCAATGATCTGGTTTTCAATACAGGTTCCCTGACAAGTACAACTTCCTTTACGGTTTCGGCCTCTGCATCAAATCGTTGCGGCACAATTACAAAGAACAAAACCTTTACTGTAAATGTTGGTTCCGGTCTGCCATTAATGGAGTGGGAGGAACTTCCTATTAAAAATTATCCCACCAATAATTCTGTTAATTCCATAGATTTTATCAATGAGAAGATAGGATTCGGAACAGGCGCAAGTACAGGTGAATTTTTAAAAACAACTGATGGCGGAGTAAACTGGAAGGTAACAAGTCCCTTATACCAATGGGCCATTAATCCTACAGAAGTAGACTTTGTAAATGAAAAGATTGGTTATGCTGCCAATAATGTATTGTATAAAACAACAGACGGTGGTGAGACCTTCGAACGTATCAGTGAAGGCAATATGATAAAAGTTAAGTTTATAAATGCTTATACTGGATTTGTTGGTACTACCGGAACTGGCGAATTATATAAAACAATTGATGGGGGAAAAAACATGAAACCTGTTATTGATCTAAAAAAATATCAGGTGAGGTTTACAAATTTAGACTGCCCTTCTGCCAACGTATGTTATACAGCTGTGGGATTCTATGACAATATACCAGACACATCTGTCAGCTTTTTTAGATCCATTGATGGTGGTGACACCTGGAAACATATGAAAACACCCTCGAACATAGGGTTTTCTTCGATCGATTTTGTTGATGAACTTACCGGATATGGAATATCTCTTGGAAATGTTTATAAAACAGAAGACGGCGGCTTTCACTGGAGCAAACAATCTGTAATTGAAAACAACTCTCCGGATATGGCTGTAATCAAATTTGCCAGTAAAGATATCGGCTACATAGCAGGAGGTTATAACCTTGGATTCAATGGCGTATTTCGCAGTTTTATTCTCAAGACAGAAAATGGGGGCAAATGCTGGAACCAGGTTACACAAATGGACAATTACCGCTTTGAAGACATCGAAATCCCTTCAGATTCAACCATATACATATCAGGTGCCCAATCCATCTACGGCAAAGGAACAGTACTTAAAAACAAGCTGGGCAATTGGGCAAAATTCGCTGTTGCGGACACGGTAGTATGCCCTGGGGATTCACTTTGGGTGGAGAGCACATCCATTGGCTATAATAATTTTTCATGGTATGTGGATGGTCAATTCCAAAAGCAATCCGCAAACTCTTATTTAAAATTTTTAGGAATTGGCCTGCACATTATTAAACTTATTGCAACCAAAGGTGAATCTTCTGACAGTGCCCAGAAGATTGTTCGCGTTATGCCTTCACCAAACATAACTTTCTACGGCCAACCGCCCGCTGAGATCAATTTATGTTCAGATAAATCTTATAGAACTAATGTTATTGTTAATGGTAATGGGACAAATAAACTAAGCTACCAATGGCAGATAGGAAAAGATATTACCTTTAGGGATATTTTAGAATCGGGCAATAGCGTAGGAGTTAAAACTGCAGAACTTTTAATAAGCCCATTGCGTGACACATTAAATAACATGTTTTTACGCTGCAAGGTAACACCCAAATGTGCCAAACCAGAATACAGCATACCGTCCAAATTAATCTTGAACAGAATACCTTCTATTTTACAGCAACCCGGCAATGTGACAGTCTGCAAAAGTGAACCCGTTGTTCTTAGTGTGGAAACTTCAAACAACGTCACTTCCTTCCAGTGGAGAGTATACGCAAATGGCTCGTACAACCCAGAAATGATTTATGACAGTCCTACTACATATTCCGGGACTACATCTGCAAATCTGACCATTAATACCCCATTCAATAACTATAAATATCAATGCACCATTACCAATGAATGTGGCAGTGTTTATACAAGACAACCAACTCTAACTGTAGGTTGCGTAGGACTGGAAGATGAGAATGCACAAGATAACATTATCCTCATTGCTCCAAACCCGGTTAGTGGCCAATTCTTCAAGGTTACCAGTACCAGATCAGCCATCAAAATTTTATCCCTACGCAATGCGAAGGGCCAAAAAGTATTGGAGCAAGGTTTTGAGAAAGTAAATGAATGTAATCTGGCAATTGAAAAGATGGCGAATGGCCTTTATTTTCTTCAAATCACCTTTGATAATGAATCTTCTAAAATTGAGAAAATTTATATAACTAATGGCGAATAAGTTACTCTTTCCGCTACCTTATCTTATTTATTTTTATAGATCTACTTCCCGTTTCTCCCTGCAACCTGAGAATATAAACCCAGGTTGCAATTGAATTCGGGACTGAACATGTCCGCTTTCAATTCCCATCCCTGGCCCGTCCCTATATAGGCCAGTGGAAATATTGAAGTTTTAATAGATAGTTTTCCATCTGCTATTGGGGCGGGTGTTGTTTTTGGAGCCAAGAATGACTTTGGAGTAATCTACTTTATTCTGTACTTCATATTATCTTTTCGTGAGAATAAATCCTCAATACAAAAAATGGAATAAGTGCCTAGTATTTATTGTATGTCTTCATTATTAATTAAAATTATAACAGCCATTTTTCGTCTTTTAATAAAACAGCTCATTTGATTTCTAAACAATTCAATTTAAAAAGACTTATAATTTAAGATCTGGCTGAGTTTAACTAAATAATAAAAACCAAGGATTAATGTTTTATAATTGATCTCAATTTGAAAATTTTGTGGTATCAAAGTAGTGTACCATTTGTTTAGCTAATTTAGCTAATAATATAAAGATGAAAAATCAACATATTGACATGATGCGCAAGGCAATAGCCTTGTCAGAAAGTAACCTGCACACACTTCATGGTGGTCCGTTTGGGTGTGTAATTGTCAAAGACGGTGAAATTATTTCTGCCACGGGAAATACTGTCAACAAAGATAATGATCCTACCGCTCATGCTGAAGTAAATGCCATAAGGGCAGCTTGTAAAAAACTCAAACAGTCAGATTTAAAGGGAGCCATATTATACACAAGTGCTGAACCTTGCCCTATGTGCCAGAGTGCCATTTATTGGGCAAATATTGACCAGGTTTACTACGGAAATTCA